>JAGHYO010000156.1 GCA_017743605.1 Thermoflexus sp.
CGGGGACGGCCGCCTTCTTCCAGTGTTTTACAATGAAGCGAACCGTTTCCACAACGGGCTCGGCCTCCAGTTTCTCCGCGGGGTTCTGGATGATGTGAAGACGGGGTTGACGGGCTGCGTCCTCGACCACATAGAGCCAGTATTCCTCGCCCAGCCGTTTGGCCATCAGCCACTCATTGGGGGTTAACGCGATGGGGCCGGTGGTCGCCCGGGCTTTTACCTCGATGTAGCGGACGCGGCCGTCAGGGGCGCGGGAACGGATGTCATAGCCCAGATTCTGGGTGGAGACGTCCTCCGGCTCCCGTCCGTTCTCCCGCTCGTAGGCCATGGCCACCTGCATGCCGATGGCCTCGATGGCCGCATCGGGCCGCATCTCTGAATCCCCCGCCTCCATGGGGAGCACGCGGGCGACGCCGATCACGCGGGGGGAGGCGGGGAGCAGATGGGTCTCCTGTTCGATCTCCTGCGCCAGGGCCTGCCGGCGGGCTTCCAGCTCTTCCTTCCGACGCTCCTCATTGCGGATCTCGGCCTCGGGGATCGGCTCGCCCTTGGCCCGACGGATCTCGTATTCCATCAGCCTCGCCTGGCATTCCCCGATCATTTGATCCAGGGAGCGGAGGCCATATTTGCGTTTGATCTCGGCCTCCCGCCGGCGCGCCTGCAGGATCTCCTGTCGGTATTCCTCCAGGAGGTGCTCGGCCACGCAGGCGATGACCTCCTCCTCGGCGGGCTGGCCCTCGGGGGCTGACCGTCCGGGCGCCGGCTTGAGGTCCCACAGGACGGAGGAAGGGAGCGGGCGGACCGGGCGGCCCTCCCGAGGCTGGAAGACGGCGAACAGGCGCTGGCTGGCGACGCGGTTGGCCCCGTCGCGCAGCTCCGCCTGGAGGAACCAGATCCACCCATCCAGCCGATCGTCGGGGTCCAGGAACACGGCGCCGCGCCGGAGGTCCTCGGCCCGCAGGGCGAGGAGCCGCTCGATGATGGCCTCGAGGAGGGGGTGGCCGGGGGCGACGAAGACCGCCGTGTGGCGGCGGGCCGTGGCCTTGTCGAAGGCGATGCGGTTGTATTCGGAGAAGACCTCGCCGTAGCGGTTGCGGAACTCCTGGGAGACCCGCCGGAGCTCATAGGGAACGTGAGGGACGCGCCACAGCCCGTCGCGGCGTCGCTCGATGGGGATGTTCAGGAAGCGGGCGCTCTCTTCGAAGAAGCGCTCGATGTATTCGGGGACCAGGCGGTTCTCCCGGGCGCGGCGTTCCTCGCCCAGCACGCGCTGGAGGTCGATGTGACGGGTGGCCAGGGCCTCCAGAGCCGCTTCCCGGGCCCGGCGGATGGCCTCCTCATCCGGCACCGCCTCGATCTCCCGAAGGATCTCATCGAGGGAGCGGCGGCGGGCGATGGCGTCCACAATTAGGTCCTTCAGGCTGCGCCCAGGCACCACCTCGCCGATCACGTCGAAGACGCGGTCGCTCCCCAGGGCGGCCTGGATGCGGGCGAGCTTGTCGAAGAGCGCCTTGAGGACCTTCCCCTCGCGGGTGTCCAGGGCGACCAGGTTGTAGATGTGGACCTCCCGTTGCTGGCCGTAACGGTGGATACGGCCCATCCGTTGCTCCAGGCGATTGGGGTTCCAGGGGATATCGTAGTTGACCATCAGGGAGCAGAACTGGAGGTTGATGCCCTCGCCGCCGGCCTCGGTGGAGACCATCACCTGGGTGTGCTCCCGGAACTCGTGCTCGGCGCGGATGCGCTCGTCCAGGCTCATCCCCCCGTGGAGCCGGGTGACGGTGTAGCCCCACGCCGTGAGCTTCTCCGCCAGGTATTCCAGGGTCTCCCGGGATTCGGTGAAGATGAGGATCTTCTCGCCGGTTTGTCGGATGCGCTCATCTTCCATCACCTGGCGCAGCTCATTGAGCTTGGTCTCCACCTCATGGCGTTCCGCCTCGCGGGCCAGGCGGATCAGTTCGGCCAGGGTATGGATCTCCCGTTCCAGCTCCTCTCGGGTTTCGGCGGCCGTGAGGCGTTCTATGAGCTCTTCCTCCTGGCGGAGCCGCTCCACCTCCGGGGCGTCCTCCAGCTCCTCCTCGTCCAAAGCCCCGCCCTCGGAGAGCCACCGTCCGAGTTTCAGCAGCTCTTCGAGGCGGGCCTTGCGGCGCTCCAGGGAGCGACGGACGGCGCGAACGCTGGAGGCCAGGCGACGCTGCAGGATCAGAAGGGCGAAGGCCACATTGCGCTTGTCGGCAGCCAGGGCCCGGTTGTAGGAGCGCTCCACATACTCGGTGACGGCGTTGTACAGGCGCTTCTCGTCGTCGTTCAGCCGGAAGGTGCGGGTGAAGACGTGGCGGGGCGGGAAGAGGGGACGCCCCTCAAAGTCCCGGAGGTCCTCCTTCAAACGTCGCAAGAAGAGGGGATTGTCCTCGTTCCGGACGGACTCCAGCAGGAGATCGCTGGTGGAGAACAGGCCAGGGACCAGCAGGTCCAGGAAGAGGCGGAAGTTCTCGGGGTCCCCGCGGTGAGGGGTGGCGGTCAGGAAGAGCAGGAACTGGCTGGTGCGGGAAAGGAGCTCTCCGAGCCGGTAGCGCTCCGTGCGGGCGATCTTCTCTCCGTACTGATAAGCCGCCAGCTTGTGGGCCTCGTCCACGATGGTGAGATCCCAGCGGGCTTCCGCCAAAGCGGCCCTGATGTCCTCCCGCTTGGCAAAATCCATGGAGGTGAGGATCTGGGGGTACTCCTGCCAGACGTTGCGCCCCCAGGTGGCGTTCACGACGCCTCGGTCCACCACGGTGAAGGCCTCATCGAAGCGCTCCTTCAGTTCGCGAAGCCACTGATCCCGGAGGTGGCCGGGGACCACGATGAGCGTGCGCTGGACCAGGCCGCGGGCCTTGAGCTCTTTAAGGAGGAGGCCGGCCATGATCGTTTTGCCGGCGCCCGGATCATCGGCCAGCAGGAAACGGATGCGGGTGCTGCAAAGGATATAGTGATAGACGGCCTCGATTTGATGAGGGAGGGGGTCGATTTGAGAGACGTGGACCGCCAGGAGGGGATCGAACTGGTGGGCGAAGCGGATGCGATGGGCCTCGATGGCCAGAAAGAAGGCCTTCGGGTCGCCGGTGAAATCCCGCCGGTCCGCCTGGATGGGGCGCACCTGGCTCAGGTCCTCGGGGCTCAGCACGCTGGAGTAGAAAAGCTGGGTGCGGACGCCGACGGCCTCGAGGCGGAGACGCGTGCCCAAGGGTTGCACCGAGAGCACCCGCACCGGCTCGCTCCAGAAAGGCGACTCCAGGATCTGACCCGGGAGGATCTCCGTAGTCCTATCCCGCTCCATTCCCATTCCGTCCTCTCTCATGCTCGCGTCGTCGCAGGCGGGCTCTGAGCGCTCTCCTCCCATATTGCGCTGCAAGCGATCTGGCTAGGGTAGGACCCTGGGGCGGCTTAAGCGAAGGACATCATAACACAATTGGGCTGCCGCATAAAAGAACCACAGAGCCACCGGCTCCCTCCCATCGCTCGCACCCGAACCCCTCCTGATCCCCATAGCGGTGGTCCACCGGGAGTTGCGATAAGGGATGTCCCCTCGGGCTCGCTGCACGGGGCGGCCGGGCGGGACGCAGTCCGCCCCCGGCAGGGCTGCGGAATCCGCAGCGGACGCTGGCATCGGCGTGGGGACCGGCGAAGGCGTTTGCGTAGGGCAAGGCGTGTCCGTCGGGAACGGCGCGGGAGAAGTGAGCGGTGTCGGCGTGGGCGCCGGGACCGGGCTTAGAAGGGCCGCCGAGACGCCGCACAGCGGGCAGAGCCCGAACCGCACCGCTCCGGCCAAGGAGAGCCTAACTCGTCTGCCCCTGCCGCCTGCGGATCCGGCGGCCTGAGCGCTTTCTCATCGGTCTCACCGGACGGAAAAGACCGGCCATCTTCAGAAGACCGGCCCGAAGCGGGACACGCCGACCTCGCCATTGCGCGATCCATCGCACCCCGCGATTCCGGCCGAAGGGAAGCCGACCCACGAACACTTCCCCCAAATCAGGAGCCGCTCCCCCGGTCAACGGTCCGGCATCTTGCACAAGCTTCAGGCGCAACCGAGCCACGTCCCGATCAAAGAAGGATCCGGATTCTTTCCCCCCGCAGGAGCTCCTTCCACCGCTTCGGACGCGAGGTGTGCACCGGGAGCAGATGGCGGGGCCGGAGACAGCGGACCAGCTCCACCAGCTCCTCCTCCGGAGCATGGCCGGAAGTGTGATAGGGATTGTCCACCCCCATGGGATCCTTCGGAAGGCCCCGGAGGCTCTCCGGAAGAAGGCGGAAGTTCAGCTCGGAAAGCCACCGGTTCAGGACCCGGAGGTCCAGGATCTGCTCCTGATCCGCCCAGTAGCTGTTGCTGAAGATGTAGAGGCCCTTCGGCTCCGGGCCGATGTGTAGCCTCAGGTCCAGGAGACGGTTGATCTCGTAAAAGCCAAGGGCCAGAAGGAAGCTCCCGGGCGCCTTCGCCACCTCCTCGATGGTCACGCGCCGCAGGCCAGGCGCTTTCTTGAGCCGCTTCTCCCAACCAGGCGTCTGCGCCTTGGCCTCCTGAAGGACCCGAACCCCTCCCAGCACATCCTTGTAACGGGGATCCACCTCGGACAGCCCCCACAGCAGATACGCGTCCTTCGGCGTCACCACCAGCTCCCGGCCCAGGTCCCGGGCCACCTCCAGACAGGACTCCAGGCGCTCCACGTTGCGGGGGGCGAAGTCCACCGCCACCGGAGCCCCCGGATGTTTCTGGATCTCCTCGTGCAGCGCCGCCTTCACCGCCCCCTCCGTGCGGGATCCCCCAGGCAGCCCCAGGCGGGTCCCCTCCACGATCAGGAGGGAAACTTTCTGCCCCTCCAGCGCTCGGAGGAAGGCCTCCGCGCGCGAACCCTCGCGGCCGTGGAACCGCAGATCGCCGGTGTAGACCACCAGGCCCTCTGCCGTTTCTACTGCGAAGGCCACCGCCCCCGGCACGGAGTGATCCACCGGGAAAGCCCGGACCCGAAAGCCCCCCACCTGGAAAGGGAGATCCACCGCCTCCCAGGGATGACCCTCTATGCCCTTCCTTTTGGCCGGGGAAAGCTCATGGAACCCTTGCGGCAGTCCCCCCAGGCAGCGATACGGCCGTCGGAGGTAGGAGGCCCAACGGTCCGCTGTCAGCACACTCTTTTCTTGCTCTTCCCCTTCTTCTTCTTTCTCCTCCTCCTCTTCTTCTTTCACTTTTTCCACCCGCCGCAGTCTTATGTAGACCCCTTCTCCATCCAGCTCTGCCTGCCCAGTGTCCTGCATCGCCTTCAAGATAACAGCGGTCTCCGGCGTGGTGTAGATGGGAAGGTCGGCCCGCAGGTAAGCGATGGCCCCCGAGTGATCCAGATGGGCGTGGGAGAGCAGAAGCCCTTGGACATGCCCGGCGTCCGGCGCGCCGTCCAGCAGCTGCCGCTCCAGGGCCGTGGGGAAAAGGGTGTCGTCCGGGCCATCCCGATAAAGCCCTCTCAGGCGGGGAAGGAGCCCCAGGGCCAGCAGGTCCCGCAGGCCGAGGGCGCTCCGGGGAGCGAGGAACTCAGTGAAGTATTCCTTCCAGCGGCCGAAGGGACGCCCGAAATCCAGGAGGATGGCCTCGCCGCCGGCCT
>JAGHYO010000157.1 GCA_017743605.1 Thermoflexus sp.
TCCGTGATCATGGCACCCCCCTGTGCGCCGGCGGGCGGGGGTTGGGGAGAAGAGACCGGGCTCCGCCCGCCGGCGCACAGGGGGGTGCCATGATCACGGAGCTCCCCATCCCCAGGACCAAGATCTACCCGCCGGTGCGGCGTGGGCCGCTGCTGGAGCGCCCCCGCCTGCTCAACTTCCTCCACGAGAACATTGATAAAACCCTCCTCCTGCTCTCCGCCCCGGCCGGTTACGGGAAGACTGCCCTCCTCATTCAGTTTTATCACGACACCGACCTCCCCGTCGCCTGGTATAGCTTAGATGAGACGGATCGGAACCTCCACCGCTTCACGGAGCATCTGGTCGCGTCCCTGCAGGAGCGGTTCCCCGCCTTCGGCCGCCTCACCCTGGGGGTGTTGCGGGCCGGCGCCCCTCCCGAGACGGTGGCCACGACCATGATCAACGACATGCTCGAGAACATCCCCGACTACTTCGCCCTGATCCTCGACGACTTCCACATGGTGGCCGAACACCCCGGCATCCAGATTTTGATCCGCCATCTATTGGAGCGCGCCCCCGAGCACCTGCACCTCCTGTTGGCCAGCCGCGGCCCCCACGGCCTCCCCATGACCCCCCTGGTCGCCCGCCAGCAAGCCACCGGCCTGGGCACCCGCCACCTCGCCTTCACCCCTGAGGAGGTCCGCGCCCTCTTCGCCCGCCACTATGCTATGGAGCTCTCCGAGGAGGAAGCCCGGGCCCTGGCCCAGGAGACCGAGGGGTGGATCACTGCTATTCTCCTCCTGGTGGAGCACCTGCGGGAGACCGGGGCCTACCGCCCCCTCCGGCCTGGCGAGCCCGGCGCCCTCTACCGGTATCTGGAGGAGGAGGTCCTGCGCCGCCAGCCCCTCGAGCTCCAGGACTTCCTCCTGGAGACTGCCATCCTCCCCCTCTTCAACGTCGCCGCCTGCAACGTCGTGCGCGCCCGGGACGACTCCGCCCGCTGGATCGAGGAGGCCGACCGCCGCCAGCTCTTCCTGATCCAGGTGGAGACCACCCCGGAGGGCCCATGGTATCGCTACCACCACCTCTTTCGGGAGTTCCTCAACCTCCACCTGCGCTCCTGGGACCCCGCCCGTTATCGGGTCCTCCATCAGCGGGCGGGCCGATGGTTGGCCGGCCGCGGCGACGCTGAGGCCGCCGTCGCCCACTTCTTAGAGGCCGAGGACCTGGAGGCCGCTGTCGAGGCTATGGAGGGGGCGGTGCGCGGCGTATACGCCGCTGGGCGTCTGGAGACCCTGGGCCAGTGGTTCCGGGCCCTGCCCTCCGCCCGCCTGCGGCAGGCCCCCCGCCTGCTCCTCTACCAGGCCAAGGTCCTCGTGGACGCCGGCCGGCCGGAGGCCGCCCTCCACCTCCTGGACCAGGCCGCGGCGGCCTGCGGACCTGAGGACGGCCGGGTCCGGGTGGAAATTGAGATTCAGCGGGCCTCTACCCTGAACCTAATGGGCCGGCACGCTGAGGCCCTCGCCGCCGCCGAGGCGGCCCTCGCCGCCTGCCAGCCGGAGTGGGTCCACCCTCTGGCCGCCGTCCACCGGCTGCGGGGCTTCGCCCGCCTCGCCCAGGGCCACCCCCGGGAGGCCGAGCAGGACCTCCGCCAGGCCATGGCGCTGTTCCGCTCCCTCGAGGCCCCGGTGGATCTCGTGAACACCCTCATTGAGCTGGCCGAGGCCCTGCGGGCCCAGGACCGGCTGGTGGAGATGGACCTCTACCTCCAGGAGGCTCTGACCCTGGCCCGGCCCCTGGAGAATCCCCGCCCCCTGATCCCTCTCCTGAACAACCTGGGCTACACGGCCTACACCCGGTGCCAGTTCGAGGCCGCCCGCCGCTACTACGAGGAGGGCCTGGGGCTGGCCCGCCAGGTGAGGGATCGGCGGGCGGAGGCCTTCCTCCTCGTCAGCCTGGCGGACCTGGCCCGGGACGAGGAGCGGCTGGAGGAGGCCCTGACAGCATACCGGTCGGCCTTGGAGATCGCCCGGGAGGTCCGCAACGCTTACCTTACCGCCTACGGCCTGGAAGGATGGGGGCGGGCCCTGCGGCTGAAGGGGGAGCCCCGCCAGGCCCTCGGGCCCCTACGAGAGGCGGCGGAGATGGCGACCTGCCTGGGAGTACAGACCCTGGCTGCGGGGGCCGTCCTCTCCTGGGGGATGGCCGAGGTGGAGGCCGGGCAGGTCCTGGACGGCCTCTCCCGTATGGCCCCGGCCCTGGAGCACCTCCAGGGGGCGGACCTGCCCACCCGGGTGTGGGGGCACTTCCTGATGGCCCGGGCCTACTTCCTGGCCCACCGGCAGCGGGATGCCCTCCGGCAGTTCGCTGAGGCGGCCCGCCTCAACGGGCCGGACCTCCTCGTTGCCCCCCTGCTCCCGGAGCTCCGGCGGGCCGACCGGCTCTTCCACCTGGCCAGGCGGCGGGGGGTGGAATGGCCCCGGATCTGGAACCCCCCGCGCCGGCTCGGGCGGTACCGCCGGGCCCCTGCCCGGGCCGCCTCGCCCCCCATGGAGATCCGGGCCTTCGGCCCCGGGGAGGTGTGGATCGAGGGGCAGCTCGTGGCCTGGCCCGAGGGCCGTAAGGCCTGGGAGCTGTTCTTCTTCGTGCTCTCGGTGGGCTCGGCGACCCGTGAGGAGATCGGGGCAGCCCTTTGGCCCGACGCCGACCCGGCCCGGCTCATCGGCCAGTTCCACTCGGCCAAGTGGCGCCTCAAGCGGATTCTGAAACAGGAGGTCCTGGTCTTCCGGGAGGGCCGCTACGCCTTTGACCGTCGCCAGCCCCACTGGTATGACATAGAGGTCTTCGAGGAGCACCTCCGGCAGGCCCGGGCCGCCCAGGGGACCCCCGAGGCCCTCTCCCACCTGCGGGCGGCTGTGGAGCTCTACCAAGGGGACTACCTGAGCGGCTGGAACGCTGAGTGGGCGGTGGAGCGCCGGGAGCGGCTGCGGGCCCAGCGTCTAGAAGCCTTGCTCGCCCTTGCGGAGGCAACCCTGGAGGCAGGGGAGCCGGCGGCGGCCCTGGCCCGGTTCCAGGAGGCCCTGCGGGCCGACCCCTACCTGGAGGCCGCCTGCCTGGGGGCCCTGCGCTGTTACCTCGCCCTGGACCAGCCCGCCGCCGCCCTGGATCTCTACCGGCAGTATGCAGCCCGCCTGGAGCGGGAGCTGGGCCTGCAGCCCCCCCCCGAGGCCCAGGCCCTTTATGAGTCCATCCGCCGCGCTCGGAGACCGACCGGCCGCCCGTGATCTGCCCTCCTGAGGCGGCTGGCGATCCGCTAAACGCGGCGAGGGGGATCAACCAGCGCGGGATCGAAGGGCCTGGGCCATCGCGCCGCTCTGTCCTCGCCTGCTGGCGCGGGCACCCCCCGACTGAGCCCCGAACCCCCGACCGAATCCTTTAACCACGCGCCCTGCGCGTCAGAAATCCCTGCCCATCCCCGTGAGAGTCCCGTGAGAGGCCCTCGTTACGATGGGGCCAGAATCCTTTCGGGAGGAAGCGCCATGAAGGCCCGTGGGCCCGCGCCAGCAGCCTGGCCGATGACTCATCCCCATGCCTTCCGCCTGGCGCTGCTCGCGGTCTGGCTGGTCGGGGCCGTCTTCCGGTTGGCCAATCCGCCGATGGGTGGCGGCAATCCTACATAAGTTTGGTCTTTAGATTCCCCGATAAGGAGCGATGGCTATGTCAGCGGCGGCGATCGACGAACTGGTGGGCTGGGCCCTGATCGACGAGGGGATCCGGGAGGAGCTGCTGGGCCCCCGCCGAGCGGAGGTGCTGGCCCGCTATGACCTCACGGAGGAGGAGCGTCAATGGCTGCTCCAAGTGCAGGCGAAGGACCTAACCGGCTTCGCCGCAGCGGCGGCCCAGTGGCTCGAGCATCAGGCGGCCCGGGATGAGACCCCCTTCCCCGATTACTCGTTCGCGTAGGTGGGCGATGAGACTCCTGATTGTGGAACAAAACCCAGATGTGCGGCTGCTCTACCGCATCGGCCTGCGCCACGTGCCGTGGGAGCTCGTGGAGGCAGGCACTATGGCGGAGGCCCTAGAGCAGGTGACGGCGCGCCATCCGGACATCGTGCTGATCGGCGAGGAGCTCCCCAATCCAAATGGCGATCCCTTTGAGCTCTGCGCCCGGATCAAGTCGAACCCGGAGACCCGGGACATTGTGGTGGCCATTGCAGTTTACTACATGGATGGTCTGATCCGGCGGCGGAGCCACGAGGTGGAGGCCGACGCCTGCTGGCTCGGCCCGATCCCGCCCCGGGAGCTGCCGAAGCGGCTGGAGGAGCTCTATCACCAGGTCCGGCAGGCCGTCGCTGGTAGGAGCAACGGGTCCTCGAATCCCCCGCTGCAAGGGTAAAACCAGGGAGCTTCGGCCGAGAGGGGCGAGCCTCCCAGCTGCAGGGAAGCGGAATGGAAGCGCCTCGGGAAGTCCTCCCCATAGAATTTAGGAAGAGGAGCCGGTAGTGTTAAGATACTAACATATCATGAGGTTACCCCCTCCCGGAAGGATGAAGATGATTCAAGAAGCGAACGCGCCTCGGGAAGTCCTCCGCTTGGAATCCAAAAGGGGGAGCCTAGCGCCTCTATGGGTGGAGATCCGGACCGCGGCCGGCGAGATCTGGATGGAAGCGCGGGAGATGCCGCGGGGTGGTCTGTTGCGCTACACCCGTTTCCGTGTGCTCCTCCCACTGCGCCTGGAACTCGCCGACCGGATCGGAGAGCAGATGTATTCCTTGGAGCGATCTGGCGGCCTCGCTCCTCTATCCTATCGCCTCCGGCAGGCCGACGGCTCCTTGGTGTTGCAGCTGGAGCCCATCGGGCAGAGGGGCTGGCGGTTGGTGGACGGCTCCGGCCTTCCGGTGGCCACCGGAGCACGCCACTCCATTCTTCGCCTTGGGACGCAGACGGCACACCTTGATGCACCGGGAGGGCCCACCGCGGCGGAAATCCGCTGGCGCCCCCGTCATCTCTTTTCGACCCGGTGGGACGGGGAGATCCTTCTCTTCCACGCGCCGGAGCGCTTTCGCCTCCCCGCGGTGACGCTGGCCCTCGTGATGCTGTGCGGCCTCCAGAGGCATTGAGGCCGTCCTCACCGAGCAAAGGGCGGGAGGTTGATCCCCTCGCGCAGGAGGAGCCACCGTTTAAGCGCCAGCCCCCCGCTGTAGCCTCCCAGGCTCCCGTCCGAGGCGACCACCCGGTGACAGGGGATGAGGATGGGGATCGGGTTCGCCCCAAGGGCCTGCCCCACAGCTCGGGTTGCCCCCGGCCGCCCGATGCGCCGCGCCAGCTCCGCATAAGTGATCGTCCGCCCATACGGGATGCGCAGCGTCTCCCGCCAAACCGCTTGCTGAAAGGCCGTGCCCTCTAAATCTAAGGGGATAGTGAACGCTTTCCGCTTCCCCCGCAAATACTCCAGGATCTGGGCGATGGCCTGGGCGGCCAGTCCGCCGTCCCACCGGAGCAGCTCGGGATGGGCGGCATGAAGGGCGGCGCATTCCGAAGCGCCGCCCTCCCCGAAGATCACCCGTTGCACACCCCGCGCCCCCGCCGCCACCCGCAGCGTCCCCAGCGGCGTCCCCTCCACCATCGACCAGTGCATGGCGCCTCC
>JAGHYO010000158.1 GCA_017743605.1 Thermoflexus sp.
GGTGTAGGCGTCGATGGAGGAGCCACCGCCTCCATCGACGCCTACACCCACCCCGCCGCCTTCCCCCCTCTTCCCATAAAGGTGGAACTTCAGATAAGCAGCCTCTAAAATCAAAGGCAGGCGAGAGAGGAGAGGAGGTCGTCCGCCTGGGGCATGGAATCCATCACGATGGAGGATCGGAGATGGAAGGGTTTGCGCAGGAGGTCGCCCGGCGGCTGGTGGGGAGCATCGAGCGGGTGATTTTCGGAAAGCGGGAGGCGGTGGAGCTGGCAGTGATCGGGCTGCTGGCCCAGGGCCATCTGCTCATCGAGGACGTACCCGGTGTGGGCAAGACCATGCTGGCCAAGGCCATGGCCCGCTCCATCGGGGGAACCTTCCGGCGGATCCAGTTCACGCCGGACATGTTGCCCAGTGATATCACGGGCGTCTCGATCTTCAATCCTGGCACCCGCGCCTTCGAGTTCCGCCCTGGGCCGATCATGGCCAACATTGTCCTGGCGGACGAGATCAATCGGGCCACGCCGAAGACCCAGGCGGCCCTGCTGGAGGCGATGGAGGAGCGCCAGGTGAGCGTTGACGGCAGTACCTATCCTCTCCCCCAGCCGTTCTTGGTGCTGGCGACCCAGAACCCTATTGAATATGAGGGGACCTTCCCCTTGCCGGAGGCAGAGTTGGACCGGTTTATGCTTCGCATCCGCCTGGGCTATCCAGCGCGGAAGTACGAGCTAGCGATCCTAGAGGCCCAGCAGTTCCGCCACCCGATTGAGACCCTGGAGCAGGGGGTGCGGCTAGAGGAACTGCGCCGCGCGCAGGAAGAGATCCGGGGCGTCCATGTCTCCGCGGAGATCCGAGGATATCTCTTGGAGATCGTGGAGCGCACCCGGGAGCATCCGGATGTTTACCTGGGGGCCAGCCCGCGAGGGACCCTGGCGCTGTTCCGCGCCGCGCAGGCCCGGGCCGTCCTGCGCGGACGGGATTACGTGATCCCCGACGACATCAAGGCCCTGGTCCAGCCCTGCCTGGCCCATCGACTGGTCCTCCGTTCCACCGCCCGCCTGCGGGAGGTCACCCCAGAGCAGGTCCTCGAGGAGATCATGAACCGGGTCCCCGTGCCCGGCGCCGCCCTCGCGTAGCCACCCGATCCAACAGGCGGGTTGTCCCCTGTTTTGAAAGCGGTGGAAATTGGTTATACTCGAGCCGGTCGACAGATCTGTGGGTCTCATCTCAAGGCTTCGGGAGCGAGGGAGCGGATGGGTAGGCCGGAAGATCTCCAGCGCATGGGCAGAGATCTATTTGCTGATCTCGAATGGATCCTGGAAGCCTTTGCGCCCCTGCGGTTCCCTCTGGCCCAGGGCCTCTGGCTCCTGCGCCCATGGATCGATGCAGAACATCTCGACCGCTGGATCGCCGTTCTCGAATCCGCGCCCCGCAGGCCCGGCCGGGAGGATCCCTGATGACCATGGGCGTCCTGTTGCTGATTGCCGCGGTGCTGACGCTGGCAGCTGTCTACGGCGGGCGGCGGATCCGCCTCGCCCCTCGTCTCCTGGAACCCTTCCAGCAGCTTCCCTTCCAGGTCGGGCGCTCGCTGGAAACTGGCCATCCCCTCCAGTTCGCGCTGGGATCCGGAGAGCTGCTGGGCGGCGAAGCGGCGTTCACCCTGAGCGCGGTCAGGACGCTGGAACGAGCGCTAGGGGATGCGCTGGCTGGGGAGGTCCCTCCCTGGGTGGCCGTTGCCGATCCGGTGGCTCTGCTGTATGCGCGTCATCTCTTCCAGGAGGCCGCCCGACAACCAGCGACGTTCTCCCCTCTTCCCTGGGATCGCGTCGAATGGGCTGGCGCCAGCCCGATGGCCTACGCTGCTGGCCTGACCCTCTCCTTAGGCCTGCGGCGGGTCGCCGCAAACGTCCTGGGTGGATCCTTTCGGGAAGAGGCGATCCTTGCTGGCGAAGCAGGCCACCGGAAGGGGGCGGCTTCTCTCTTCGCCATGCCGGATCCCCCCGGCGCAGCGGCCTTGTGGCCCTTGAACCCTTCTATCGCGGTGGGGGAGGAAGCCCTCACCGCGGCGCCCCGTGAGGATCCCCCAGGGCGCTCGCTGGCCCACGATCTGCTCCGCTGGCTGCTGATCGCGCTCCTGATCGCCGCCGCGCTGGGGGCGATCGGACGTGGGTGAAGGAGGCAAGGGATGATCCGGCGGGTGGTTTTCACCGGAGTTCTGAGCCTGGCGATCCTTCTCGCGCTGGCGCCGTATCTGTGGCCCCAGCCGGCGCTCCGTCAGAGCCTGACCGAGCTGGGCTCCACGCTCCTGGCGTATGCCACGCTGGTGGCCTTCCTGGCCTTCCTGGAGGCGCACCTCCGTCGGATCGGCCTCCGGGGGGAGGGATGGCCGTATAGCCTGCTCATCGTCCTGAGCGCCCTCGCCGTCCTGCTCCTCGCCGTGGGCGAAGGATGGCTCCGAGGCAGCGGGCTTGCCGGTCCCTGGATGATGTGGATCTATCAGCATGGGGTGCTGTCCCTCGAGGCCTCGCTGGGCGCGCTGCTTCCCTTCTTTATGATCCTCGCCCTCTGGCGCCGGCTGCGCACCCGCCCCTCCGTCGAAGTTCTGATGTTCACCGCCGGCGTCCTGAGCGTCCTGATCCTCCGCTCGGGCGGCACCTCCCTCCCCAACCTCTTCGGTCCCCTGTCCTACGCCGTGATAGATCCTCTGATCACTGGAGGGGTTCGAGGGATTCTGCTGGGCGTGGCGCTGGGAGTGGTGATCCTGATGCTGCGGATCGTTTTAGGGTTGGATCGGCCCATGGGCCGCTGATCCAGGAGGAAAGGGATGCGAAGCTGTCCGGTTTGTGGGGCGCTTTGCCCGGAGGAGGCGCAAACCTGCACCCGCTGTGGGGCGGATCTGGGGGACGTTCCCAGGGAGATGGAGGGAACTGTCTGCGCCATCTGCGGATACCGAAATCCACCAGAGGCGGTGTTCTGCGAGCAGTGCGGCGCCCGGAAAGAAGGAGAGGTCGGGCTGGAGGAGGCGGCCGGAGCGCCTCCAGAGCCCGGGATGCCGGAATGGCTGCGCGAGGTGCAGGATCTGTTCCTTGAATCCCCTCCTGTTTTCCCGGAAACTGTCTGGGAGGAGCGTCTGCGGTTGGAGGCCCTGCCTGCAGAAGAGCGGGGTCTGGAGGAGGGGGCTCTCCCCTCGAGCCCTGAGGTCCCGATCCCCCCCTTCGAGGGGGTGGAACCGGAAGCCACGCCCCCGGAGTGGGGGGCTCCTCCCAGCCCTCCAGAGGCGGAGATTGAGCTGGCCGTTCCGCCGTGGGTGCCTTTGGAGACCGAGGCGCCTTCGCTCCCAGAGCTCCCTCCGTTCCCCGAGGTTGCCGAGCTTGGGGAAACTTCTCCCGTTGCGGAGGCGCTCTTCCCGGGCGAGGAGGCCCCCCGGCCAGCGATCCCCCCGTTCACCATTTTCCCACCGGAGGAAGAGGCAGGGCCGCCTCCTCCGATGGAAGCTTCTTCTCCAGTTCGGGATGAGATGGAAGTCCTTCCTCCTCCATGGCCGGAGGGGGAGGAGTTGCCGGAATGGTGGAAGGCGCTGGGACTGACGGAGGCGCCCCTTGCCCCCGGTTCAACAGAGGAGGCCCCTGCGCAGATCCCTCCCCGCTTGGTGGAGGGGATTCCAGAAGAGGTCACGGCGGCTCCACCGACGACGCCGCCCTTTCAGCTGCAGGAAGCACTTCCGTCCCCGCCTCCGGAGGAGGTCCCGCCCCTCACCGACTTAGAGGCGGTGCTGGCGGAGATGCCGGAGTGGTTGCAGATCCTGCGGCCGGTCGCCGAGGAGGGGGGCGAGGCACCGGCAGAGGCGCTCCCGTCCCTGCAGCCGGTGATGGTGGAGGAACGGGGCCCGCTGGCCGGTCTGGTGGATGTGCTCCCGCGACATCCCCGGCTGGTGGAGGTTCAGGGGCCTCCCGCCCGTCTCCGGGCCGAGCGGATCCCAGAGCTCCAAACGCGGGCGGAGGCCTGGAGAAGTCTGCTCGCCCAGGGCTTGACCTTCCTGATCGGCGAGCGGGCAGCGGAGCCGGCCCCGGCCGGGCTGGCCCAGGCCGTAGAGCGCTGGCTGTTGTTCGCCTTGATCCTCGGGGCGCTGATCCTCGGCCTTTACTGGCCGCTGCCGTTCTTCCGGCCCGACCTGCTGACGCCGCCAGTGGCGTTCGTTGCTGCGCTCGATGAGGCTCCATCCGGAGGGCTGGCGCTGGTGGCGGTGGAGTATGGACCGGACCGCGCGGCGGAGCTGGATGGCTTCCTGCAGGGGGTGCTTCAGCGGCTATCAGGCCGCGGGGTGCGGGCGCTGACGGTGAGCCTCACCCCCTGGGGAGCGGCCCAGGCTGCCTCCGTTGTCCTGGCGCGGCCGGACTACGGGCAGAGCGTGGCGCATCTCGGGTATGTGCCCGGGCACGAGGTGGCGGTCGCCCGCCTGTTGAGCCAGTCACTGCGCCGGTTTTCTACCGATTACGCAGGGCGGCCGATGCAGGACCTCCCCATCGCCCAGGATTTCGGGGAGGAGCCCCTGGCGGCTCGGGTGAGCTTGGTGGTGCTGATCACCAGCTCCCCCGATGCCCTGCGGGGATGGCTGCAACAGGCTTGGGGGATCCTCCCGCCCGAGGTGCCAGTGATCGCCGCGATGAGCGCCGGCGCCATGCCCTATGCTGCTCCTTATCAAGAGAGCGGCCAGCTCCGGGCGGTGGCTACCGGCTTGCGAGACGCGCTGTTGCTGGAAGGCGAGGTGCTCGAGGGCAGCCCGGCCTTCTTTGATCTGCAAGCGCAGGCGCTGCTTCAGGTGCTCGCCGTTGCTCTGATCGGCGTCGGGTTGGGGGCCGGCCTGTTCACCGTACGCCGGAAGGAGGGATGAACGCGATGGAGGCCGTGGGGAACGCTCTGGCGGTCCTCCTCACCCTAATGATCCTGAGCTATCTGATTGACGACACGGCAGTCTTTCGGCTGGCCGCCAGCCTGCTGGTGGGCCTGAGCGTGGGGTATTTCACGGCCGTGATGCTGTGGAACGTCCTGATCCCGCAGTGGCAGGAGCTTCCCACAGCCACAGACCCGGCCCGAAGGGCTTTTATCCTCCTACAGCTTGGGCTGGGACTTCTGGTCCTTGCGAAAGGCATACCGCGGCTGGGGGTCCTAGGGGATCTCGGCCTTGCCGTCGCGTTGGGAGTGGGCCTGGGGATTGCGGGGGCCGGGGCGCTGTTTGGGACCATCGGCCCTCAGGTGGCCGCGGGGGCAGGCCAGGGGTTCACCCTGGGGCTGGCGGCGACGCTGCTCGCGTTGCTGGCCGCTCAGTTCTACCGCCCGCCAGCGCGAACGCCCGCCCTGAGCGCGACCTGGAGGGTGCTGCAGGGCCTGGGGCGGGCGGTGTGGGCCTTCACCCTGGGCGCGCTGTTCGGCAGCGCCCTCATTGCGGGGATCTCCCTCCTGATCGGCCGGGCTGAGTTCCTGATCCAGACGCTGAGCCAGTGGGGACGCTGAGATCCCTGTGGCGAGCGGTTCGGGGCGGAAGCCCCTCTCTTAGGAGCGACTGCTCGTAAGATCGAGGAAGACAGGGGTTGCAGACAGAAGACTCTCCTCTCGGAGACGATCGGCG
>JAGHYO010000159.1 GCA_017743605.1 Thermoflexus sp.
ATGGCGGTGGCGTTGCTTCTTGGGATCTGGAAAGGACGTCGCTGGGGGGAGGCCTCTGAAGGGATCCTATAAGCGTATAGGGGGATTGCGCTGCTCTTCGCCTCCCAGGTGCTGCTCTTCTATTGGGCGTATGGGGTTTCTTTCCCCTGGGACCTTCCGGATCTGACGTGGAGGTTCGAGTATTACCTGGATCGGTTGACCTTGAGCGCCTTTCATCTAATCCTGCCGAGCTTCTTGGATCCGATGGGTGTGCCAAATGGCCCTGGTAGGGCTGGTCCTAGGGGCCTGCATCGGCCGCGCAGGGCGCTGGCTCGAGCGGGTCCTCTAAGGAGCCTCGAGGGAACCGCATCGCTCTTTTAGCTGTGGATCCGCAGGCCGTGCAACGCTAGCCGGCGCATCCTTATGAGCTCTTCAAGGGGCGGGGCCGCACCCATCGCGATATGAAATGGAAAGAGATCACCTGGGTCTCGGGTCTGTGATTTGCCTGTATGATATGGACGCGCCAGCGGGCAGTCGTGTGGCGCGCGCCGTGCGTCGGGCGGCGGACGGCTCCCGCACTGGCCCCACGGTGGGCTTCTCCACCGCGGCGCCCTACACCATTGCCACGAACGACTTCATGGCTTCGGGCAGGCATGGCGATCTGGTGCTGATCGGCCGGGCCTACACCCGCGAGCTGATGGACCAGGTCCCTGAGGCTTACGTTCGGGCCATCGGCCTGGTGGCCCTGGCCATCCAGGGCTGCATCGTCTGCACCGGGACTCAATGTCCGACTGTGAGCCTGTAACGGATCTAAGCAGGCTGGGGGGGAGCCCGTAGGCTCCCCCCAGCCCATCGGTGAGGTTGGGATCAAGGGACCTCCCGCGCCCGAACCCATACCGTGCGGAGGATCCAGGTCAGGATGCCAAGCCCTAGGAGGAGGATGACCAGGAGGAGCGCCACGCTTCCCCACTCCCCCCGCACCGGGATCTGCCCCAGATCCACCCACCGGCCGATCTCCGCAGACTGGACCACCTGCCGAGCAATGGCGTTGCTCACGAGCACGCCGAGCTGCGCGAGGACCAGCGCACCCGCCGTCCCCCGACCTGGACGCATCCAGTAGAGCCCAGCGAGCAGGGTCGCAAGAGGCATGCTGAAGGCCGCCGCCCCCTGCAGCGCCGTCGGCAGCCGGTCTGTTACCATTGGCGCATAAAGGCTCCCGGCCAGGCCGAAGAGCCCCAGGCCGATGATATACAATAAGGGAACCAGCGGCCGGACCTGGGCCGCGAGCTCCGGATCCCAACGTCCGAACCCGGCGAGCCCGGCCAGGAAGGCCGCCACCGTGCCGAAAGCCATCCCCGCCATCAGCCCCAGCCGGAGGAGCGCCTCCCGATCCAGGGCGAGGGCAAATCCATGGACGGCGCCCCCCGTCGCCGTGGCGCGGAAGATCCCCATCCATCCTTCGGGCCGGGCGGTCAGCGTCATGGCTGCGGCGAACTGGGCGCCAATCCACGTCAGCAGGAGGGCAGCGATCAGGCTGGCGAAGGCCCGCCAGCGCCCGAAGGCCGCCAGGTAAACCGCGGTGTAAGCGATGAGGAGCAGCGGGATGATCAGGAACCAGAACCAGGCCTGCAGGATGGTGGCCGGGTAGAAGAACTGAGGATAGAGGGTCTGCAGGAAGAGCAACGGGACGATCCCGGCGTTGATCCCGAAGGCCATGGCGAAGGGCATGGCGGCGATCAGGCGCTCCGCGACATAGGGGCGGAACCGCCAGAGGGCCACCGCGACCGGCAACCCGGCGAGCCAGAGCTGCATGAAGGCCATGTGCAGGAAAAAGCCGAAGACCTTGAGGGCGAACAGGTAAACCGCCGGGATCGGCATCCCCAGGGGATCAGGCTTCGGGATGGGGGGCATCACGGCCCTCCTTTCTGCAACGCGACAAGATAAGCGATCAGGGCCTCCCGCTCCGCTTCGTTCCCCAGCCACGGCGGCATGGCCGGGTTGGTCCGATGCAGATGCCGGACGGCATCGGCGATGATCTCCGGGGTCCAGGGCTGGATCAGAGGGCGCATCCCGTTGTAACCGTCCAGGGCGTGACACGCGGCGCAATGGTGGTTGTATATGGCCTCCCCGACCTGAACCTTCTGGGACGCTGGCAGGCGGGCCGGATCCCGCAGGGCTTCCTCCGGCAGTCCCAGGGTCTCCCGCAGATACCGCTGTAACCAGGGGGAGTGGGCGATGAGGCCATCCCGTTGCAGCGTGGCGACCTCCGCGACGTGGACGCCCGGGGAGAAAATGTAGCCCTCAATGCGATACGGTTTGCGCGCCCCCTCCCGGAGGAACTCCCCGCTGGTGATGGCCACCACCCCGATGAGGAGCATGAGGACCGCCTCCGGCGGGTTGATCCAGCGGCCGCCGCGCAGGTGGCCCAGGCCGAAAGCGATCAGGGCGATCAACGTGGCCCCGAAATTCAAGGTGGTCATGATCAGCAGCAGCGGCGCCCGGATCATGTTCAGCCACGCGTGATCTGGCATCACGGCGAAGTAGCCAAGCCCGCCGATCAGGATCAGCGCCATGCCCGCCATGGCCCAGCGGGAGAAGCGGGGGATCATCTCCTCCCGCAAGGGCTCCGGGGCCCGAAGGGAGAGGTGCACCCCAATCCACAAGGCGGCGATGGCCAGCGACCCGCCGGTTCGGATCAGCACCTGGGGCAGGAACGAGGGATTGAAGAAGGCCGCGAAGAAATCCCGCTCCGGGGTCCAGCGGCCGGTCGTGAGCATGAAGGAGGTGATCCCGGTGATGAGCACTAGGCTGAGCCAGGCGGATGCGGCGTAGATCCAGCCCATCGCCATGTGCTCCCGGGGCCGCAGCCGATCCCAAAGGTAATAAAAGGCGAAGGCGGAGACGATCTCTACAACGAAGACCACCCACTCAGTTGCCCAGCCGAAGACGAAGACGTGGATGAGGGCGCTGGTGCTCTCCGGCGCGGTGAGCCCGATGGTCCACCAGATGCCCACCCCGGTGATGGCCCCGAGGACAATCGTGAGCAGCACGAAGAAGCGGGCGAGATCCCGCAGGTAGGCCAGGACGTCCGCCCGGCGATGCCGGTAGGCCCACGTCACGCCGTCCGCTAAGAGGAAGCCGCCCCCGACGGCGAACTGGGCAACGATCACATGGGGGATCGCCACCAGGGGGACTAGCAATGGGGGCAGTGAGGAAAGGGACCACCCAGACTGGATATTCCATGACTCCACCTCTAGCGCCATGGGATCCGCCACGCCGCTCGACCCATGGCGCTCTGCGATGGCCCCTTGGCTTCCCCAGCAAGAAAACGTTTCACCAATTGTAGCACGGGACTCTGCGCGACGCAACTCCGCGAAGCACAGCGTAAAAGACCGGGCGACCCAGGGCAGCGTCTCGCCCCCGAAGTCACCCTGCAAGCTGCACCCGTTTCTGCATCTGAAACATGGACAGGATCTCTTTCACGGTGGTCGCATCCTCCGGGCCTTTGTCCTCCCGGATCCACCCCACCACTCGCGGGAAGCGCAGGGCGTAGCCGGGCTCCTCATCGGTCCGACCGCAGGTGTGGACCGGCGAGCGGGTGATCTCGTCCGCCAGCACCGTCAGCACATAGCGGGGCTCCACCCATACGTCGGGCTCCAGCAGCGAATCCACTCGCGCTGGTCGATGTTCAACCTGGATCGCGTCGAGCAGCTCCCGGAGCCGCATCCACTCTTGCTCGGTGAGGCCGCTGCCGATCTTGGCCACCGTCTTGAAGGCGTCCGAATCCGGATCGTAAACCGCGCCCAGCAGGGCCCCGATGCCGAACTTCGCCCGCATCCCTCGACCCCGGAAGTAACCCACCACCACAAGGTCGATGGTGTCTGTCAGCTCGCCTTTGTAGGAGCGCTTGAGCTTGATCCAGTGGAACCCGCGGGCCCCGGCCTGATAGGGGGCGTCCAGGCGCTTAGCCACGATCCCCTCCATGCCTCGCGCGATCGCCTCATCGAAGAACGATTGGATCGCTCGCGGGTCGTCGGTGACGAGACGGTCCACCAAGCGGATGCGGCCGTCGGGGCGGATCCGCTGGGAGAGGGCCTCGAAGCGCGCAGCGTAGGGCTCCGGGGTGTAATCATGGCCGTCGGCGTAGAGGAGATCGAAGGCGAACAGGACCAGTGGGTATTCCCGCATCATCTCCTCCACGCCGTGCTTGCGCTTGCGCTGGACCGTCACCTGGAAGGGGTAGATCTCGCCGGTCTCCTCGTTGACCGCCACCGCCTCTCCTTCCAGGATGGCCTCCCGGGTGTCGATCTGCGCGCGGACCGCTTCGATCAGCTCGGGGAACATGGGGGTAGTGCGCTCCAGGTTGCGGGAGAAGATCTCCACCCGCTCCCCGTCCTTATGGATCTGACAGCGGAATCCGTCCAGCTTTGCCTCCACGGCGCATCGACCCATCCGCTGGACGATCTCCTCGGCGCTGGGGAGCCGCTCGGCCAGGGCGGGGCGGATGGGGTTCCCCACCCGGATGCGGAAGGCGCGGATCCCCTCGATGCCCTGCTCAACGAGGGTGTGGGCCACCAGGCCGAGGTCGGAGCACAGGTTATACGCCCGCTCCAGCTCGGGGCGTAGGCTGCGGTCGCCAGCCGCTGCCTTCGACAGGGCGTCCAGGATGGTGGGGTCACCCACCCCCAGGCGCAGACGTCCCAGGACGAGGCGAGCGATGTAGCGGGCCTCTTTGGGGGAGGAGGCCTGGAGGAGCTCTGCCAGCATCTGAACTTTGCGCTCCACACTGCCCTCCCCGGCGGTCTCGGCGATGCGCAGGAGGGACTCATAGACCTCCGGGACGCGCAGGCCGGCGGAGCAGGTTTTCTGCTGCTGCAGTAGCTCCTCGACCACCAGTCCGGGATCCCCATGCGCTTTGTTCAGCCGGCTCACTTGGGCCTCCGACGTCCCGGTGGCCCGGGCGATGGCCCGCAGGATCAGTTTCTCTGCCATGCCGATCTCGACCCCGCGGAAGGGCGGCAGCAGCTGCTCCTGACAGAAGTAGACCACTTGGTCGATCTCCTCTCGGTCGCACGCCCGGAAGAGCTCGCTGAGGATATCGAGCATTTCCAAGCGCTTGGTAGTGGCTTCCAGCCGCTCGAAATACTCCACCAGCTCCGCGAATCGCATCGGCCGGTCTCCTGACGCTTGAGAATGGGATTTGCGCTCTCATGATAATTCCAAATGGACGCACAGGCGCTCTGCTCAGGTGTGGTCCCAAAACCACGGGACAACTGCGAGCCGTTGTCATGCGGCTCATGCCCCTAAAGGATCGGAGGGGGGCATGGGCCGCTTTCGCTCTCTCATCGTGCCATTGGGTTCAAATAGCCCAACTGCCCGCCATTGTCCCACATCACCTCCTCATCACTGAAGGGGAAGAACCTGAATGGATATCGATCTTTTATGGGAGTGGCTTTCATCCTGGACCTCCTTTCAAGATCCCAAAAGGTCACGGATGAAGCCGACCCTCATAATCCCGAACCTTCCATCCTCGATGGCGCGAGGGTCGCGGCTAAAGCCGCTCCTACAAAAAACGGTTTTTGTAGGAGGGGCTTCCGCCCCGAACTGGTGCCTCAATGGCAATGG
>JAGHYO010000160.1 GCA_017743605.1 Thermoflexus sp.
GGCGGGGGCCTCCTCCTTCCGGCGGCTACGGCCGGCGGCGGTTGGAGAGCGGGCGGCGGTTCGGGCGACGGCGGGGATGAGCAGCTCCCGGGGGATCTCCCGGAGGAACCGGGAGGGGGTGCGGAGCTCATCGTAGCGGCGGAAGGCGTAGGTGAGGAAGAGCTGGTCCTTCGCCCGGGTCATCCCCACGTAGAACAGGCGGCGTTCCTCCTCCAGCGCCCCCGGCTCGTCCATGGAGCGGCTGTGGGGAAGGAGCCCCTCCTCCAGGCCGGCGATGAACACGGTGTGGAACTCCAGGCCTTTGGCGGCGTGCAGCGTGAGCAGGATGGGCGCCTCCCCCTCGCTTTCCAACGTGTCCACATCGGTCAGCAGGGCGACGTCGGCCAGGAAGGCCGCCAGGGGATCCTCGAAGGCGCCGGGGCGGTAAGGCCCGGCGACCTTCAACAGCTCCAGGACGTTGTCCCAGCGGCGGCCGCCAACCTCCCGCTCTCCTTCCTGCAGAGACTCCACGTATTCCGCGTATCCGATCTCGTCGATGATCCGTCGCAGGAGCTCTGCCACACCGAGATGCTCGCGGCCCGCCCGCCAGGCCCGGACGCGCTCGACGAAATCCGCCAGGGCGCGGCGGATCTTCGGGCCCAGGGAGATCCCCGGGGCGCCGGCGACGGCCTGCTCCACAGCAGCGAAGAGGGAGGTCTTCTCCTGGAGGGCCAGGGCGCTGAGCCGGGCCATGGTCGCCGGGCCGATCCCCCGCGGCGGGACGTTGAGGACGCGGGCCAGGCTGAGGTCGTCGTGGGGGTTGAGGACGAGCCGGAGGTAGGCGATGAGATCCTTCACCTCCCGGCGCTGATAGAACCGAACGCCGCCCACCAGCCGATAAGGGATTCCCGCCTGCAGGAAGGCCTCCTCCAGGGCGCGGGACTGGGCGTTGGTCCGATACATCACCGCGATCTCCCCCGGTCGGATGCGGCCGGCCTCGATGAGCTCCTGGACCCGCCGGGCGATGAAGGCCGCCTCATCCTCCTCGTCGAAGGCTTCGTAGAGGGTGATGGGAGCGCCGGGGCCACGGGCGGCGATCAGACGCTTCTCGTTATAGCGCTCCGTGTTGCGGCGGATGACCGCCTGAGCAGCCTGCAGGATGGTCTCGGTGGAGCGATAATTCTCCTCCAGGATGATGATGCGGGCGTCGGGGAAATGCTCCCGGAAGCGGATCACGTTGCGGAAGTCCGCGCCGCGCCAGCCATAGATGCTCTGGTCCTCATCCCCTACGCAGAACAGGTTGCGGTGTCGGGAGGCCAGCAAGCGCAACAGCAGATACTGCACCGTGTTGGTGTCCTGGAACTCGTCCACCAGGATGTGGCGGTATCGCTCCTGATAGCGGGCGAGGACGTCGGGGTGTTCCTCGAAGAGCTCCACCGCTCGCAGGAGGAGATCGTCGAAGTCCAGGGCGTCGGCGGCCCGCAGGCGCTCCTCATAGCGGGCGTAAACCCGGGCCACGATCTCGTCGAAGTAGGTCCGGATCGGGTAGGCCTCGGGGCGGACGAACTCGTTCTTGGCCCGAGAGATGGCCGCCCGTAAGGCGCCCGGCCGGTAGCGCTTCTCATCCAGGTTGAGATCCCGCAGGGCCTGGCGGATGGCCTCGAGGGTGTCCTCCTCGTCGTAGATCACGAATTGGGGGTGGAGCCCGAGGAGAGGGGCTTCCCGCCGGAGGAACCGGGCGCAGGTGGCGTGGAAGGTCCCCAGGGTGAGCTCTCCGACCCGGTCGCCGAAGAGGACCTCCAGCCGGGAGCGCATCTCCTCCGCCGCTTTGTTGGTGAAGGTCACCGCCAGGATGTGGAAGGGAGAGACCCGGTGGGCGGTGAGCAGATAGGCGATGCGGTAGGTGAGCACCCGGGTTTTCCCGCTGCCCGGGCCGGCCAGCACCAGGATCGGCCCATCGGGGGCGGTGACCGCTCCCCGCTGGCTCGGGTTGAGCTCCTCCAGGAAAGAGAGATCCCGGCCCATGGTCCTCCGGTCTGCTTTAGGTCTTGAAGGCGCCCTGCCGCCGGCCGCTGGCGCGCCGAGGCGGATCCTCCAAGAGGGGCTCTATGGTCTGGATCCACCGGGCCAGGCGCTGAGCGAAGCGTTCCAGGCTGTCTTCGCCGAGGGAGGTCAGCGGATGGGTCTCGAAGACCTTGGCCCATCCTCGATCCCAGGGCTCGGCCTCCACATAAGGGCCCAGTTGCGCGCGGATCTCCCAGATGTGCGCGCAGACGGTCATCAGCATCGCCCGGTTCCGCGCCGGATCCCGGCTCTCGAAGTGCAGGCCCACCTCGATCCGCCCCCGTCGCTCCCCCAGATGCCAGACCTCATAGTGGAAGGCCGGATCCCGGTAGTAGACCTGGACCAGCCAGGGCCGGGCGGACCAGCGGAACCCCTGTAGGTCCGGCGGCAGCAGCGGCTTCAGCCGGTGGGGAAGAGCCTCTATCCATTCTCGCAGCCGCATGGCCTCGCTCCCATGCGCTCCGCTGTTGTCCCATTTTACCTGGAGTTCCCTCTGTGGCTGGAAGCACGGCTTTGCGGTGGGTGCGTCCCAACATCGTAGGACGACTTCCAGCAGTCGTCCTACAAAGCGGTCAGGCCCGACAAAATGGGGACGCACTCCTTTCCGGTTTCTAAGCGGGGTGATCGCTTTCGGCCGCGACAGCGGGTCAACCGCTCACCGTTGCGCCACAGCCGGCCGGGGGGGCGGCAGCCCGCGGATCCGGCCAGAGGCCTTCGGTTGCGGCTCGTCCGGTTTCCGGTTAGCATGAAGCATTGGCCGATTCCCCTGCTTCCACGATGAGATCCACGTTGCTTCTGCATGCGGTGAAGGGGAGCGCCGCGTAAACGGTCTTCGCTGAGGAGGTGATTCCGATGGGTGCGTTGCCCAAGCGCCGGGTGACCCGCACGCGGCGGGGGATGCGCCGGGCGCACGATGCCCTCCGGCGCCCGAACTTGGTGCCGTGCCCCCGGTGCAAGAAACGGACCCTTCCCCATCGCGTTTGCCCCCATTGCGGGACGTATCGGGGCGTGCAGGTGATCGAGGTGGAGCGGCGCGCCTGATCCCCCTCCTGAGGGGCACGACCTCGGGATCCCGAGGCTGGAGGGGTGAAGGGTTCATCCCTCCGGCCTCTGTTCTCCTAGGGCGGTGTGCCGGAATGTGAACGGAGGTGACGACGGATGGCCTGGCCGGGAGGCGGGCAGGGGGAAAGTTGGCCCTTCCCGGTGGAAGGGGAGGAAGGCATCCCTTCCGCCGCGGGGCGGAAGGGACAGGTGTTCCTCATGCTGTTCGGCGGGGTGTTGCTGGTAGGCCTCTGCGCCCTCTTCGCCGTTGCCGTCTTCGGCGCCCCCTGGGCGCCGCGCTGGCTGGACACCGGCATGCCGCCGGATCGCCTGAGCGAGGGGGTGCCGTTCCCCCTGACCCTCTCCGACCGGCGTGGACAGCTCTACCCAATGATCCTGGTACGCACGGGCGATCGGATCCGAGCCTTCCCGATGCAGCCCCCCGGCATCGCATGCCTGCTGAAGATCGAGGGGACGCAGCTGTGGGCGGAATGCGCCGGGTGTCGCTTCGAGGCCGACGGTCGTCCCATCGCCGGGCCGTGCGCTGCTCCACTGCCCGCCTATCCAGCGCAGGTGATGAGCGGCTCCATCTGGGTGGACGTCAACCGGTTGCAGTAGCGAAGCGGAAGGCGAGCGCTCCGGCCTTCACGGCTCCGGAAACGCAGGGAGGAGGGGCACGATGCGGGAGGTGGTCATCGTCGCCGCGGTGCGGACGCCGATGGGCAAATACGGAGGGGCTTTAAAGGACGTGCGCCCGGACGACCTGGCCGCCCTGGTGATCCGGGAGGTGGTCCGGCGGGCCGGGATCGACCCGGCGATGGTGGACGAGGTCTACATGGGCTGCGCCAACCAGGCGGGGGAGGACAACCGCAACGTCGCCCGCATGGCGGCGATCCTGGCGGGCTTCCCCTACCACGTGGCGGCGGTCACGGTGAACCGGCTGTGCGCTTCGGGGCTCACCGCCGTCAACCTGGCGGCCCGGACCATCCGCTGCGGCGAGGCGGATGTGGTGGTGGCGGGCGGCGTGGAGAGCATGACGCGGGCGCCCTGGGTGATGCCCAAAGCCGCCGTCCCCTTCCCGCGGGGGAACGTCACCGTCTACGACACCGCCCTGGGGTGGCGGTTCCCCAACCCGAAGATGGAGGCCATGTTCCCCCTCGAGTCCATGGGCGAGACGGCTGAGAACATCGCCGAGGAGCATCCGGAGATCACGCGGGAGGAGCAGGACCGCTTCGCCCTGCTCTCCCATCAGCGGGCGGTGGAGGCTATCCGCTCCGGGAAGTTCCGCGAGGAGATCGTGCCGGTGGTGATCGAGCGCCCGGGGCAGCCCCCTCTGGTCATCGATGTCGATGAGGGGCCGCGCTATCGCATCGAGAACGGGGAGATCGTCCTGGACACGGATCTCGAGCGCCTCTCCCGGCTGCCCCCGGTCTTCCGGAAAGGGGGGACGGTGACGGCGGGGAACGCCTCGGGGTTGAGCGACGGCGCTGCGGCGCTGCTGTTGATGAGCGCGGAGAAGGCGCGGGCCCTGGGCCTGCAGCCGATGGCCCGCTGGGTGGCCTCGGCCGCAGTGGGGGTGAACCCCCGGGTGATGGGCTACGGCCCCGTCCCCGCCATCCGCAAGCTGCTGGAGCGGACCGGGCTCACCCTGGATCAGATCGATCTGGTGGAGATCAACGAGGCCTTCGCCGTCCAGACCCTGGCGTGTATCAAGATGCTAAGGCTGGACCTCAACAAGGTGAACGTCAACGGCGGGGCCATCGCCCTGGGGCACCCTCTGGGTTGCAGCGGGGCGCGGATCCTCACCACGCTGTTGTATGAGATGCGCCGGCGTCGGGCCCGCTACGGGGTGGCCGCCCTGTGCGTGGGCGTGGGCCAGGGGGAAGCGGCGCTGGTGGAGGGCATCCACGCGTAGCCGTTTCGCAGCGATCCGGGCTTTTCCGTTTCCCGGGCGGGGCGACCTCTCCTCTGCCTTGCTTCCATCGACCCATCGCTCGTAGACCGGGCGCCGGGAGCGCCCGCTCCACCGCCATAGGGGGCGACCAACCAGTCGCCCCCTTTCCCGCTCCTCCGATCGCGGGCTGCTGTTGGCCCGCTTCGCCAGGCCGTTCGTCCCGGCCACCTTCCCCCTTCCGGCTCAGGCGATCCATCCCTGCTGGCGGGCGAAGGCGGTCACCACCGGGATCTCGAAGTAATAGCCCTGGTAGGCCTGGATGGCGTAGTAGATGAAGAGCGCGAAGGCGGCCAGGCCGAGCAGCGGCGCGATGCAGCCGATGAGGGGGATCAGCCCCAGGGCGAAGAAGATCACCATCAGGGCGACCTGGGCCGCCAGGGCCTGAACGGCGTGATACCGCTGGAAGGGACGGTTCTTCATGTCGGTGAGCAGGATGATCAGGGGGACGATGATCCCGATGAGGTAAGCCAGCAGGGCCATCAAACGGTCCGGATCCCCCGCTTCCTCTGCCGATGCCTTCCGAGGATTGATCAGCATGGAACCCTCCGGATAAGATTTTT
>JAGHYO010000161.1 GCA_017743605.1 Thermoflexus sp.
CTCATGGCATAAGAAAGATAGGCCTGTTGGACCTCCTCCTGGATCCCTATGGTCTGGATGCGCTCCACCGCCATCTCGCCTCCTCGCGCAAAAGGGGAAAGGATTCGCACGGATGTAGTTTAACCCGCGTGGAGCGTGGGGAAAGGATCCGCTCGAGGGGCGACCTGCTGGGTCGCTCCTACCGGGCACGCATATCCGGAACCCCTCACCCAGGAACCGATCCCCCGACGCCTTTATTGGTCCCGCACCCGGAGAAACTGGAAAGCCCGGGATCCCACCATCGGCGGGGTAGGGCGGAGCCTCCGTTCTCACTATAAAGGCCCATCACCGGGATCGGGAGAGCAGGGCCATGGCGAGCTCCCGGAGCGCCTGCCCGTAGGGATCCCTCAGCCCGGCCCGCTCCAGGGCCTCCAGAGCCTGTCGGGTGAACGACGCGGCGGCGGCCTCCGCCTCCACCCGAGCCCCGCACGCCTCCAGGTCCCGGAGCAGGGCCTCCAGCGGGGTGTCCGGCGCGCGGTAGCGTTCGGCGAACCCCGGAGCCCGCTCTATGGCGTAGATCACCGGGAGGGTCTTCTTGCGCGTCCGCAGGTCATCGGCCACGGGCTTCCCGGTGGCCGCCGGATCCCCCCAGATCCCCAAGAGGTCATCCCGGACCTGAAAGGCCATCCCCAGCGCCTCCCCGAAGGCCTCCAGCTCCTGAGGAGGGAAGCCCGCCAGGCGCGCGCCGATCCCCACGGAGGCCGCGAGCAGGGCGGCGGTCTTGCCCCGGATCATCTCCAGGTAATCGGCCGCCGTCACGCGTTCGGCGGCCTCAAAGGCCAGATCGAAATGCTGCCCCTTGGTCAGCATCAGGCAGGCCGCATCGAAGCGCTCCGCCACCTCCAGGATGCGCCCTGCCGAGACCCCTCGCTGGCGGAGGCGCCAGAGGGCGCGATGGGCGATGGCGAACAAAGCGTCCCCCGCGTTGATGGCCTGGGCCACTCCCCACAGGGCCCACACCGTAGGACGGCCTCGGCGGGTCTCGCTGCGGTCCTGGATGTCGTCGTGGATCAGGGAGAAATTGTGGAGGAGCTCGATGGCCGCCGCCGCAGGCAAGGCTTGGGCGGGGTCCCCGCCGCCAGCGGCGCAGGCCAGCAGGCAGAGCATAGGGCGGATCCGTTTGCCGGCATCGACCCGGGCTGGCCGGAGCTGCGCATCGGCCCACCCTAAGTGATACATCAACATCCCGTAGAAGAGCCGCTCCCCGGGATGGGTCGGCTCCCCCACCGCCTGGCGCATCTCCGCCTCCAGGGGCAGCGCCCATTCTGCGAAAAACGATTCCCACGAGCTCATCCGGCCTTCCGCTCCAGCGTGTTCGCAGACTGCCCCGCTCAGCGCTCCTCGATCAAGGGAACGCGACGCAGGGCGTCGAGGTTTCGCGCCCCGACACAGAACATGGCAATGCGCAGCTGGCGGGTGATGATCTCAATGGTCTCCAGCACCGCCTCCGCGGAGACCACCGCCGCGCGCAGGAAAGGCCCGGCCATCCCAATCAGAGAAGCCCCTAGGGCCAGGGCCTTGGCCGCTTCCACGCCATCCCGGATCCCTCCGCTGGCGATGAGGGGGAGACCGGGCGCCCCCCGGCGAGCCATCCGGAGGGCCTCGACGGTGGAGATCCCCCACTCCCGGAAGGCAGCGGCCACCTGCCGGTGCACCTCGTCCGGCGCCCGATGCAGCTCCACTTGGCTCCAAGAGGTCCCCCCGGCCCCGGCAACGTCGAGGGCCGCCACGCCGGCGTCGGCGAGGAGGCGAGCGACTTCCTCCGAGATCCCCCACCCGACCTCCTTCGCCACCACGGGGACCGGGAGGGCGCGGCACACGGCTTCGATCTTGCGCAAGAGACCTGAGAAGTCGGTATCCCCTTCCGGCTGAAGGGCCTCCTGCAGCGGGTTGAGGTGCAGGATCAACGCGTCCGCCTGCGCCAGCTCGACCGCCCGCTGGCAGTGATCCGCCGTGTAGCCATAGTTCAGCTGCACCGCCCCCAGGTTCGCAAACAACAGGATGTCGGGCGCGTAGCGACGGACCTGAAAGGTGGGCAGGAGCTCCGGGCGCTCTAGGACGGCGCGCATGGAGCCCAGGCCCATGGCGATGCCCCGGGCCTGGGCAGCCTCCGCCAGGTTCCGGTTGATGCGAGCGGCCTCCTCCGTGCCGCCCGTCATCGAGGAGATCAGCAGCGGGGCCTTCAGGGGCTTGCCGAAGAACGTGGTGGAGAGATCCACCGCTCGAAGGTCCAGCTCGGGAAGGGCCCGATGGATGAACCGCAAGCGCTCGAATCCGGTGGTGAGCCTCCCAAAGCTGACATCTTCCTCCAGATTGATCCGGATGTGATCCGCTTTCCGCTGTGAGATCATCGAAGGACGCTCTCCCCTCCCCCTGAATCGATGCGCGACCGACCCACTGCTGCCGCTCGGTCTCGACGCGTAACATGCGCTGCCCAATGGTGTTTGAACCCAATGGCGACTCATCATACTTTGGCGCGGAGGGGCATGTCAAGGACAGGACCCCTGGGGCGTGTCCGGAATCCCAGAGGCCGCCTTGGCGTCCCCCTGGCGCTGAGTAGAATCCTAAACAAATGCGAACAGGAGGTTTCCATGAGCGCAGTGTTCGAACAGGTACGGGACGTCATTGTTGAGGTGCTCGGGGTGCCCCCGGAGAAGGTGACCCTGGAAGCTCGCTTTCGGGAGGATTTAGAGGCCGATTCCCTCGATCTGGTGGAGCTCATCATGGCCCTGGAGGAGCGTTTCGGGGGCGAGATCTCCGATGAGGATGCCCAGAAGATCACTACCGTGGGAGAGGCGGTGACCTACATCGAGAAGCACATGGCGAAGTAAACCCGCCCTCCCTGACCCCTGTCCAGCGGCATCCGGAACCCTGGCGCACCGGCTGCATCCTCGAGTGCCCTTCCCCTGGACCTCTCGAAGGGGCTGGGGCGGAGCGCACCGATCCCGCCCGGCCCCTTCCCACCTCCCGACAGCGCGCAGGGCGTGGATGGGATTTCCCTCCTGAAACCCGCTTCAGAATCCAGAGCCTTTTGTGGTGAAACGAGCAGGAGCAGCGGGAGCCGTCCTCGAATGGGGACATGAATACACGAAGAGGAGGGGGCTAAATTCACAGATGGCCCCCGGAACCAGGCCTTACGAGCGACCGGGAAGGCCGGGGTTCGCCCTCGACGTCGGCGTCCGAAGTTCGCGGGCAGCCCAACGGGAAGCGCCAGGGCCATCCACAGCTGGGGCCCGAGTTTTTGAGTTGACTTCTGATCGCTTCTAAAATGGGCAGGGCGGCTTTTTCCGGGAACAATATCCCGCATCCGCTCGTCGTTACAGGAGAAGGACCGCCGGGGGCGCGGTGGCATCGGGACCCGCGCCTCCAAGACAGGCCTCTTCCAGAGAAAGGAGGTCTTCCGATGCGTCGGCGCACCACATGGATCGGAGTGGTCTTGCTGGCCCTCTCCGCCCTTTCCGTGATCCTCTCTCCTACCCTGCGGGCCGCGGCCCATGACTTCCTCCAAGGATTTCGTCTCCGACGCCTGATGGTCGTCCCATATACCCTCTCTCTCAACCAGGACACGGCCTGGACTCTGCATCACATTCTGGAGGGCGATCTCTCCTTTGAGTCGCCGGAGGCCCGGCCGGTCCAGAGCCTCGCTGAAGCAGAAGAAGCCCTGGGGTTCCCGGTCCGCCGCCCGGCCGGAGTGGATGACTTCGTCCTAATGGACGTATCCCCTGGGGCCTCCATACAATGGACGGTGAACGTGGGGCGCCTGCGAGAGGCCCTGCAGGCCGCCAGCGCGGAGGACGTAGAAGTTCCGGAGGTCCTGCAGGGGACGGTGATAACGGTTACCGTGGGGCCGATCTTCTTCGGGAGCTTCGAGTTCCAAGGCGCTATCTATGCATGGCTCCATGCGGCCCCGCCGGTTTACACCATGCAGCCGAAGGGGGATGTGCGCCCGCTGGCGGAAGCCGCCCTCCGGCTGATCGGCATGCCAGCGGCGGAGGCCCGGCGCCTGGCCCAAACGGTGGACTGGGGGACCACTCTGCTGTTGCCGATCCCCTTGGGCCCCGGGATAACCCTCGAAGTGGAGCCGCGCTCCCTGGGCGATCGGGAGGCCACCCTCTTCACCTTCCCTGAGATGGTTCACACGCCGAGCGGGGAGGCCCTCCCGGCCCGAATGCTGCTCTGGAGCGACGATCTCGGGATCTACCTGATCGGCGGTCCCAACGCGGATCCGGAGCAGCTGCTCCGGTGGGCCCGCTCGCTCCGGTGAGCCGCGAGGACGCCCGGGGATGGCAGGCGCCTGGGCCATCGAAGCGAAGGGGTTGCGGAAAGAGTTCTCCGGACGGGTGGCCGTAGCGGATCTCACCCTCCAGGTGGCGGAGGGGGAGATCTTCGGCTTCCTGGGCCCCAATGGGGCCGGGAAGACGACCTCAGTGAAGATGCTCTTGGGCCTGATCCGCCCCACCGCCGGGCGCGGATGGGTGCGGGGTCGCCCCCTGGGGGATCGAAAGGCCCGGCGGGAGATCGGCTTTCTGCCCGAGGGCTTCGCCTTCCCGGACTGGCTCACCGCAGAGGAAGTCCTCTGGTTCCATGGGCGCCTTTCCGGGGTGGACCCCGCGCGCTTGCGGCAGCGGATCCCAATGCTGCTCGAACAGGTCGGGCTGGCCGCCGACGCCCGACGCCCCATCCGCACCTTCTCCAAGGGGATGCGGCAGCGCCTGGGGCTGGCCCAGGCCTTCATCCACGAGCCCCGCGTGGCCTTCCTGGACGAGCCCACCTCGGGCCTGGATCCTGCGGGGCGGATCCTGGTTCGGGATTTCCTGCTGGCCCGGAAGGCGCAGGGGGTCGCGCTCTTCCTGAACTCCCATCTCCTCAGCGAGGTCGAGCGGGTTTGCGATCGCGTTGCCTTCATCAAGGGCGGCGTTGTGGTGGAAACCCTGGACCTGCGGGAGGCCGCGGCCGCCCTTGTGACCCTTCGGGTCCGCCCGAGCGCTCCGGAGTTGAAGGCCGCGCTGCGGGAGTGGGGAGAGCTTCTTGCCTTCGCCGATGCCCAGATCACCCTGCGCCTGGCCCCCGGGCGACGTCCAGCGGATCTGGCTCGCTGGCTCATCGGGCAGGGCCTGGACCTGGAAGCCCTGATCCCTCAATCCCTCTCCCTGGAGGACGTGTTCCTCCGGGTGGTGGGGATGGAGACCGGATGAGGGCCATAAAATGAACCAAAGTTCATCTTCGAAATCAACAGCGAGCTGTGAAAATGTAGCGTTCCGTTAACGCAAGACCGCGGACGAATCGGCCGTCACGAAAGCGGAGCCCACCGAATGGCAGGTCTGCCGATCGACCCGTGATCTTAGATCCAAGGCGAAAAGGGCTTGCATACCCCGGAGTGGATTGCCCTGGCCCTCGCCCTTCTGGCGCTGGCGGCCGCTTGGGCGATCGGGCTGAAGCAAACCGACGTCGGGCCGGGGGAGGCCGTCGCCGCAGCCGCGAGCGCCATGTTCCGCTGCCGGACCAGCCCGCCGGATTGTCCCCTAACGGCGGTGGGGATCAAAGGAGCAGGCGCTT
>JAGHYO010000162.1 GCA_017743605.1 Thermoflexus sp.
GGGCGGGTTCATGGCGGGGAGCCCGCTGGATCTCCCCGGGGTGATTGGGGAAGGGGACCAATACAACTACGAGAGGATGCGGCAGCTCATCGGCGAGATCATCCGCATAGACCCATACGCGGGGACCGTGCTCTCCGAGCTCTATCACTGTCGCGAAAGCGACATTCAGGCGGTGAGCTCGCTGGTTTCTGGCTACATCCTCAACGTCGCGACCCGCCGCATGCTGTTCCAGGTCCTCATGGCGTCCCTTGTCGCCCTGCTCGGCGGCGTGCTGGGTCTTCTGGCCTTGTATGTTGCGGCCAGGCTGTCAGCCGTTGGCTGGTAGCCGCCCCGACGGCCTCGCGAGGAGGCGCGCATGGCGTCCCGCCCTCTGAAACTCATCATCCTGCAAGGCGATGTCGATCGAGCCCCGAGCTACGCCAAGCGGGCGGGGGCCTTGAAAAAGCGGGCTGAAGAGGCTGGCGGGGTTGGGGTGGGCTCCCCTCCGTCCCGCCTGTGGTACGCCCACCTGCGGCTGTGGGAGAGCGCGCGGGTTGTGGTCCCGCTCTATGTGGGCCGGACCCACGCGGGCAGGCCGGCGATCCACGGGCTCTCCTTCCCCATCCCGGTGGCGGACAACAGCCCCATCGCCCTTCTGGCGGGGCTCCTGCGCTTTGTGGGCAGGCTGGTGTCCGAGGCCCAGCAGGCGGGCATCCCGCTGGAGCGGGCGTTCCGCGTCTTCCTGCGGACCATCATCCCGAAAGAGGGTGCCTCCATCGAGGTGTTCAGCCTGTTTCTCTCCGAAACAGACCCGGTTTGGGGGGTGATCGAGAGCGACGCCGTCAGCGCGTCGCCGCCGACCCTCCAAGAGGCAACCCCGCTGCGTCACTTGGTGGCGGGATCCTCGAGCGCTCTGGAGCTGAAGCAGATCCTCATGGAGAAGCTCACCGGGGTTTTGCGAGCCCCCGACTACGTGGATATGGATGAGGGCGATGGCTGGGATGAGGAAGAGGAAGGGACGGCTTCTCGCCGCGAGGAGCTCGCGCCCTCGCCGCCCCCCGCGGCGGAGCGGGAAGAGGAGGACGAGGAGGAGGGCTCCTCGCAGGAAACCGACGCCGCGGGCGGGGGAGAAGAAGAAGCAGGCGAGCCCGTCTCCGGGGAGGAGGTCTCCGCCGCCGGGCAGACGGAGCCTCTCCCGTTCTTTGACAACCTGGCTCGGTTTGCCAAACGCGTCCAGAAGCCCCCCGTCCTCCCCTTGCCGCACCCCGCGGTCTGGCTGGCTCACGCCGGGTCGGTCGTGGCCGCGTGGCTGACGTCCTTCTGGCCTGCGCTGTACGCGCCGCTGGGGGCCCGTCACCCTGTTCTGCTGTTGCTGATCCCCCACGGGCTGCTGGTCCGCGCCGCCATGGCCCTCACCCTGTCCGGGGCCGGGCAGGACGCGACCGTGGTGGCGCTGATCTGGGTGGCCCTGATCGCCTCGTTCTTCGCCGTCGTCTCAACGGCCTATCGGGCCGCCGGATACGAGCTGGATCCCCTCAAGGGGCTGATGGCCGTTTTGCGGGTCATCGCCTCCGCCATCGCCGCGGCCCGGGGGCCGCGCGGACAGCAACAAGCGCAGGGCGGCGCGGGCGCATCCGCGGGGAGCTTCCAGATCGGGGGCGGGGGAGGCAGGGCCGGACAGCAGGCGTCGGACGTGCTGGTGGTTCTGGCCGCCGTCGCCCACCACATCCCCTTCCTGTCCTTTCTGTCTCCGGTGCTGCTGGGAGCGGCCCTGTCCGTGGAGGCGAGGGGCGCTCCCTCCCTCAGCGTGTTGCTGGCGGCCTCGCTGATCGCCCGGCATCTGGCTTCCTCCGCGCTGCATGCCGTGGCCGCGGCGCTCCTAGCGGCGGCCAGCCCGCCGGGGATCTGGATGATCCCGCACGAGGAGCTCAGGAAGGCCTGGGCGGAGATGCGGGCGCGCCTGATGGAGGCGCTGGCGGATCTGCGCCGGGGAAGGCTGTTCCGGTTCGGGCGGGCGTCGGAGGGGGGGCGCTCCATCCGGGTGCGCTTGGCCCCCGTGAGGGCCGACCCCGCGATCTTGGAACTGGTGCGGGAGGTCGAGGCCTCCCTCGGCCTGCGGGCGGCCCTCCAGCGCTACGTCCTGGCCTTGGAGGCGGCCTCGGAAAACCCCGAGGCCCCCGCGGACAGCCGGCGGATGTGGATGGAGGCGGCGCGGGCAGTGCGGGAGATCCTGGGATCCGGCCAGCCGCTGATCGTCCCCCACATCCAAGACTGCGTCTACACCTCCCTCATCCGCTTCCTCCCGCAACCCGCCCTGGCCGATTTCCGCCCCGAGGACGTCCCGGAGGTTCGAGACGAGACCGATGGGGGGGAGCAGCAAATCAGGGGGATCCCCTTCCGAAGGCCTGGCGGGCGGCGCGGCTACGGCTTTGATGACGACGATGAGGAGAGGGGGAAAGGGCCGACCTTGGCGGAGATGCTGAAGGAGCCAAGGGTGGTCGCCCCCGCCGTCTCCGGCGCGCTGGACCAGATGCGGAAGAGGCAGATCGCCATCCCCGGGGCCGCGTGGGACGAGAAGGCCCTGGGGCTTCGCGTGGGCCGGATGCGCCCTCTGGGCGCGGAGCAACAGAAGGAGCTCACCCGGCGGGCGGGGGAGGAGCTGCATCTCCGCGTCTTCGGTCGGGAGGCCTTTGTCCCGTTCGCCTACTCCGCCATGCGCGGGGCCGGCGCGGGCTACATGCCCTTCGGCCTGATGGCCTCGCCCCGCCGCTCGGCGCACGTGGTCATCGCCGCGCCCACACGGAGCGGCAAGTCCGTGGCCATGGCGGGCATGTTGATGCGCCTGGCGCTGGCCGATCTGGATCCCAAGCTGCCCTTCCGCCTCTCCAGCTTCTTCATCGACGGCAAGGGCGAGACGGCCAGCATGCTGGCCCCCATGGCCCGCCATATGCTGCTCCCTCCCATGTCCTTCGACGCCACCAACCCATGGCCCATCCTCTGGGCCTACTCCGCCGCCGCGGCGGCGGTCGTGGCCCGCAACGCCTTCGCCGCGGAGATCCAGCGGGCCGCGGAGGCCCTCCGCCAGGAGGGGAAGGAGATCCCTCCCCTCATCCAGCAGGCCCTGCAGGACCCCACGGTGTTCGGCAGGATGGCGGCCATCCTGCCGGAGGCCGCCGCCTGGCTGCTCGTCATGATCGACGAGTTCTGGGGCATTCAGGACGCCATGGGGCAGTTGCGGGCGATCAAGGTGGAGATCCCCGGGCAGGACAAGCCGGTTCAGGTCAGCGCCGTGGAGATCCTGAACGCCTGCCTCAACCGGGTGATCCTGATGGGGGCCTCGGCGGGGGTCTCGGTGAGCGTCGCCACCCAGTCGCCGCGCAAGGAGGCCTTCAGCCTGTCCTCCATGCGGGACAACTGCAGCGTCATGCTCGGGCCATCGGTCCCGCAGCAGCTCGTCGTTTCGTTGCTGTCGGACGAGATGAAGCAGGCCATGGCGGCCATCCGGACCATTTACGTGTCCGGGTCGGGAGGGCATGGGTCTCTGCCGACCTACACGTGGCTTCTCCTGCCGCGCTCGACGGCCTACGGGGCGCTGGATGGGGAGCGGCTGATCACCTCCGGCGACGAGCGGGGCGGGGAGAAATACGGCGGCGACCTGATCTACCCGCCCTACACGCCGCCGGAGGCCCTGGCCCGCCTGCCGGAGCCGCGTCCCTATCGGGTGGGCCGGGAGCCCTTGGAGGCCCTGCTGAGGCTGGCCCGCGTCGCCGCGGGCCGGGAGGGCTTCCCCATGCTGTCCCGGCTGGCCTCGGCGCAAGACCCGGAGCGGGAGCTTCGGGCTCTGCTGGCGGAGATGCTGTCCTGGCCGTGGGAGGGCGACCCGAACGCGACCCAGCGGGCGCTGTCCATCGGGCAGAAAGCCATCGCCGACATCGCCGCGGTGCTGCACGCGCAAATCCAAGCCTGAGGGAGGCGAAATGGATTTCGGAGCGCTGATGCTGTGGGGAGCTTCCGTGCTGGTCCTGCTGGCCCTGCTGGCGGTCCTTGGGGTGAGCCTGCTGGCTATTGTGGGCTGGGCGGTTGGGCATGTGGCGGGGATGATCTCTTCGGCCCGGCATGGGGTGGTGCTCCCGGACCTCTGGACGATCCTGTATGCCGCCTCCGCCCTGCTGGCCGCCTCCATGGCCGCCCAGATCGTAGTGCAGGATCCGTTGCGGAGCATCCTGTTCGGGATCGAGCCCTCCGCCATGCAAGAGCTGGCGAGGACGGTCGGAAACTTCGTCGTGGACATCATCCGGGGGGTCGCGCCTCCCCTTCCATCGCGGTGACGCCGCGCGCGGGTAGAATCTTGGCAAACACCCTTTTCCGAGAGGAGGAAAGCCATGAGCAGCGCGAGCGCTGTCCACGTCACGGCCTTCCGCCTCACGCGGCACGACATGTCCCCGGAGCAGGCGGAGGCCCTGCACAAGGCGGTCGAGGTCCTGCTGGGGCAGTTGGGGATCGAGGGGCCCTTCACGATAAGCGTCCACGAGCACAAGCAGGCCGTCCCCGATGCCCAAACGCTGGTCGGCCTTCTGGGGGAGGCGGCCCAGAAGGACGCGGGCGAGGGGAAGGTACCCTCGGACGTGGCCCACGTGCTGGTCGCCGAACTGGTCCTGCCCGTGAACATGCTGGCCGACGCGTTGCCGGCCATCCAGAGGGCCGCGCAGGCCAAGCAGATCCCGCCATGCTACGTGATCCGGGCGAACATGAAGCGGGACGATGCGGGCAACTTCACCTTCAACTACTACGAGCGAGTCCTCGAGGTCAGGGTCGAGACCGTCCGGTTGACGTAGCCTCGTCTCCCCCAGGCCGGGGCCGCGTGCCGCACGGCATGCGGCCCCGGCGCTTTCTTGCGGAACGGCAAGCGGATGGGCTGGAGCCGCTTCCTCGCCGTGATGGAGAGGCCGCCGTCTCCCGACTGGCTTCTTGTCAAGAGGGAAGGGCGGGCCTTTCTGGAGATGCCCGACTGGGGCGCGTCCGCTTGGCTCGTCCAAGAGGCCGGGGAGCTGCCGGAGCCGCTGCGGGAGGAGATCTCCCTCTTCGACCTGATCCAGATGGCCGATGCCGAGGGCGTGATGCTGAGCATCCAGCCGCTCCTGCGTGTGATCGTGGAGGAGGCGCTGGGCGATGAGGCCGGCCTCCCCGCTTCTGAGATCGACCTCCTGATCCCGGAAAGGGACGTTTTGGAGATCCCGCTCTGGCAGGAGCCGCCGGCCCGGAGGGCCGGCCTGGTCTCCTTCCTTCTCCTTCCCAGGCAGGATCCAGGAGGCAGCGTGGGCTTCTCCCTGCTTTCCGGCCACCTGCTTTCCGAGCACGCCGTCCCAGCCCTCAGGGCGCTGGCCGGGACCTATCCGGTCCAGGGGGCTGCGCGCCTATCCGTGCGGCCCAGCTCCCAGACGAGGCCTCAGATCTCCGTGGCGGACGAGGCCCTGATGGCGGCCTTCGGGCTGATCGGGGAGGCCTTCCGCCGCAGTCAAGCGGCGACGGAAAGGCTGGCCCGGCGCGGGGCGCTGGACGTCTTGAAG
>JAGHYO010000163.1 GCA_017743605.1 Thermoflexus sp.
CTGGTCTGGTGGATCGCCCGCACCACAGACTCCGCCACGGCCCTCTCCATCGCCACGTTGCTGGTTCTCCTGCCGGGGGTCCTGCTGGGGCCAGTGATCGGCGCCCTGGTGGACCGCTGGGATCGCCGGGGGATCATGCTGGGAGCCGATGGAGGGATGGCGGCTGTCACCCTCTTCCTGGTCCTGCTCGCCCGGGCTGACGTGTTGCACCTGGTCCCGATCTACGTTGCCCTGTTCCTCCGGTCCATCCTGGAAACCTTCCACTGGTCCGCCCTCCAGGCTTCGATCCCCCTGCTGGTCCCGGAGCGTCATCTCGCTCGCATCGCCGGGCTGAACCAGGCGCTGAGCGGGGCCTTGAATATGATCGCTCCTCCCACCGGAGCGCTCCTGCTGGGCCTCCTTCCCCTCCAGGGCGTGCTGCTCATAGATGTGCTGACAGCGGCGCTGGCGATGCTAACCCTTGGGTTCGTGCGGATCCCTCGTCCGAGAGGCTCCGGCCCCGCGCGGCCTCTCGGATGGGAGGAGATCCGGGAGGGTCTGGAGTTTGTGTGGCGATGGTCGGGGGCGCTGATCCTGATGGGGATGGGGGCGCTGCTCAACTTCTTGGTGAATCCGGCTTTCGCGCTGCTTCCTCTGCTGGTGACCCGGCATTTCCGGGGCGGCGCGCTAGAGCTGGGCGCTCTGGAATCCGCCTGGGGGGCCGGGACCATCAGCGGCGGACTCCTTCTGGGCGTATGGGGAGGCTTTCGCCGGCGCATTCACACCACCCTAGCTGGACTGATCGGAATGGGGGTTGCGATCCTTTCGCTGGGGCTTCTTCCCCCCGGGGCCTTCCCGGTCGCGCTAGGCGCGATGTTCCTGGGGGGCCTGATGAACGTGCTGACGAACGGACCGATCCTGGCCATCCTACAGGCGATGGTGCCGCCTGCCCTGCAGGGTCGGGTGCTGATGGCGATCAACAGCATCATCGGTCTGATCTCGCCCCTGGGCCTGGTGCTTGCGGGGCCAGTGGCGGATGCCCTCGGCGTGCGCGTCTGGTTTGTGGCCGGAGGGCTGGCCTGTGCTCTGGCGGGTGGGATCTGCCTGGGCATCCCTGCGGTGGTGCGCATCGAGGAACAGGCGCCAGCCAGGGCCGCTGAGCCATAAGAGGCAGAAAACAGAGGAAGCCGCGTCGCGCGCCCGGAGATAAGGCGGTGTCCAGCGTTTTGATTGCTATGGAAAGTGATGCCCTGGCGATTCGGCGTTCAGCCCCTTTAGGCTCCGTTGCTGCTGGAGCTCTTGTGGCCCCCCTTGTCAGGCGTTCCAATGGAACCTAGGCGGATGCCGCGCGGCTGGGTAGAGCGGATCGTAGATCACGGGTTCCATCCGATCAGGCTGAACCCTGACTTCCATGTAATGCTCCTAAAATCCCTCAACCTCCCAGCGCTTCGCCGTTCGCGGGACCTGAAACAAATGCGGAGTCTGCGCTACACGGTCCACCTCCCCTTCTGGACGCTGGATCCCTCCAGCCCGGTGGAGGGGATCCGTCGCTCTTCAGTGGATGTGCTGGCGGAGACAGTGTTCCACCTGGCCCTGCTGGAGCCGGATGTCTGTGTGCCTCAAGGGGCGGGGCTGCTGGCCGCGGAGTTCCTCACGTTGCCGGGCCTTCCCGAGGCCGCCCGCACGGCGCTCATGCGCCGGTCCTAGGAACAGGCCACGCGCAGCGTTGAGGAGCCGTCGCGGCGCGCTGGCCAGTCCTCCCGCGCCTTGGCCTTGGAGACCATCCAGTTCCCTCTGGAGCTCATCCTGGAGCTGACAGAGGGGCTCGATCTCTCCATTTGCTTTGACACCGGCGATGTGATCTCCCGGCAGCCGGGCCCATTGGACTTCGGGGAGGCGCTGGAGCGTCGTCTCCCCCGCCTGGCGGAGACATGCCTCCACGACGGCGGTTATCGCCTGCGGCCGGGGACAGTTTCATCGCCTGGGTCGGCCATCTGCCCCTTGGGCTGGGAGGGGTCCTGGTGGCGGAGCTCTTGCAGGCCCTACAGGCGCGCGGGTTCACCGGGCTGGTCGAGCTAAGCCTGGATGCCACTAAGGCCTCCCTGGCTTTTTTGAGGCGAGCGAGCCTGGTGAGATCGCCTTTCGAGGCGTGAGGGAAGGATCCGCCAGGTTCTATGTGGGGGTTTCCGTGTCGTCTTCCTCCGGCCCTTGCTCGGGGATCTCTTCAGGGGCGAAGGCCCTCCCGTCTTGCAGCCACCACACCCCACGATCCCGAGCCATCCGCCGGGCCGGGACCGTCAATTCCTTCGCCGCCACCACCGGAATCACCTCTGCCCCCAGCGCCCGGGCGAAGATGGCCGCCCGCTCCGCCGCCCGGCCCACATCCTTCGTGCCCCCCATCCAGGAGATCTCCACCGCCAGATACACCCGGCGATCCTCCCGGCGGTGGAAGCCTTCCACCAGCGCGTCCAGGGGGGCGGCCCGGTCGGCCTCTTCTTCCGTGATGCGCCCGGCCGCCACGGCTTCCTCCAGGATCTCGGCCTGGCGCGCGTCCGGGATGATGGCGGCCCGCCGCAGCAGGGAGCGGAAAAGCGTGGCGGGCCTTTGGGCATAGAGGGCCTCCAGGCGCATCGACTTGAGCTCCCCGAGGTCCCGGCTGTGGTCCTCCTGTCGGCGCTCTACCCGGTCCATGCGAACCTCCACTTGATCCATGCGGGCCTCCACCCGGTCCACCCGCTGGGTGAGGACGCGGAGGGCCTCGGCCAGCTCGGCGAAGCGGTGGTCGGCTTCGGCGCGGAACTCCAGGAACTCCTGGCGGTGAGCAGCGAAGGCCTCGGCCAGGGCGCGGGCCTCCGCGCTGAGCTCTGCGAAGCGGGCGTTGACCTGGGCCTGGTGGGCCAGGAACTCCTGACGATGGTTCACAAAGGCCTCGCTCAGACGGCGAACGGCTTCCGCCAGCTCCGTGAAGCGGCGTTCAGTCTCCGCCTGAAGCTGGGCCAACTCGTCCCGAAGATCCGCCAGCTCGGTGGGCATGCGGAGGGCCTCCTCCGAGGCCAGGAGAGCCCAGAGGACCTTCCGCCATTCGGGATGGTCCTGTAAGAGGGCGACCAGATCCCGCCGGTCTTCCACTGTTAGCGCCATTGCGCGCCTCCTTCAACGCGACATTGTAAGACGAAACAAGGGTTCGAAGACAGGTATGAGATCCGTTGTGTGGATCGTCGTCCTCATCGACGGCGGGGCTCACTCCGCCTTCCACCGCGGCTCGAAGGCGGCTGCCATCTCCCAGAAGAGGGCGATCTGGAGGATCGTGGTCAGGTGCTCATAGGTGTGCTGGAGGGTCTTGGTGACGATCCAGGCCGGCGTCCGCGTCCCCTAGACCGTCCCGGGCACCGGCCGGGTCCAGACCTCCGGCAGGAGGAGACGGGCCAGGGAGATGGTCTCCCGGCGGACGGCCTCCAGGCGCTCCAACCGGCGGGCGGCGGGGATCTCCCGGGGCCAGGCGAGGTCTTCGTCGGGGACTTCTCCAGGATGGAGGGGGCCCTGCAGGCCGATGGCGTAGCGCATCTGGGGCAAGGCGATGTGATGCTCATAGAACCAGAGGTGGTAGAGATGGCGGCGCACGGACCACTCGCCCAGGGCGGGCGGAGGGCGGCGCGCCTCCCGCTCGGGGGGATCCGGGCGAGGGCCCAGCGCAGGTCCTCCGGCGTGGATCCCAGGCGCCGGAGCAACCCCTCCATCGTGAGGCCGCAAGCAGCGCTCGGGTTCCTTCTGAATTGTGGCTCACTGAATTATGGCTCAATCACGGCTTCGGCCAGGACCTCCGCCACATCCCGCACTGGGAGCCGCTCGGCGACGCCCCGGGTTTGGGCGGCGGAGGTCAGCATCAGCTGGCAGAAGGGGCAAGCTACCGCTACCCCCTCTGGGCTCGTCCCCATGGCCTCGTCGAGGCGCTGCAGGTGGACAGGGCGGGCCTGAGGGGTGTCCATCCAGACCTGTGCCCCGCCAGCGCCGCAGCAGAACCCCTGTTCCCGGCTCCGGGCCATCTCCACCAGCTCGGCCCCGCTCTCCCGCAGCAGGCGCCGCGGCGCATCGAAGATCCCATTGTAACGGCCCAGGTAGCAGGAATCGTGGAAGGTAAACCGCCGGGAGTTCGTGCGGCGTAGCTTGAGGCGGCCCTCTTCCAGCAGCTGCGCTAGGAACTCCGTGTGGTGGACCACCTCGAAGCGCCCGCCGAACTGTGGGTATTCGTTCCGGAAGGTGTTATAGCAGTGCGGGCACATGGTGAGCAGGGTGCGGAACTTATAGGTGCGCAAAGTCTCCAGGATGGCCTCGGTGGCCGCCACGTACATGGCCTCATGGCCCGCGCGGCGGGCCCAATCGGCCGTACAAGTTTCCTCGTCCCCCAGCACGGCGAAATCCACCCCCGCGGCCTGGAGCAGGCGGGCGATGGCCCGGGCGGTGCGCTGGCCGCCGGGATCGAAGGCCCCCGCGCAGCCCACCCAGAAGAGGACCTCCGCCGCTCCCTTCTCTGCCATCACCGGGACGTCCAGGCCCTTGGCCCATTCCAGGCGCGAGGTCCGTTGGCCCCAAGGGTTGCCCGTTCGTTCTGCCTGACGGAACGCATTGGAGAGGGAGGCCGGGACATCTCCCTCCATCAGGGTCAGGTAGCGCCGCATGCCCACAATGAGGTCCACGTGCTCGATGAGCACGGGGCACTCGTGAACACAGGCATAGCAGGTGGTGCAGGCCCACAGGGCCTCGCGCGGGGTCACCGCCCCGGCCAGGGCGACGTGCTCCTGATCCACCCGGATGGGGGCAAAGGGGTTCAGAGTGGGGGGCAGCAGGGTGTGGAGAGTGTTCCGCACGTCCAGCACCACCTGCTTGGGGTTGAGGGGCGTCCCGGCAGCGTACGCCGGGCATGCCGCCTGACACCGGCCACACTCCGTGCAGGCCTCCCCGTTGAGCAGCTGCACCCAGGTCAGATCCCGCAGCGTCCCGATGCCCAGCCGCTCGGCCGTCTCCAGATCCGGGATCGGCGTCAGGGCCCCGTTGGGCCGGTCCAAGCGGGAGAAGAACGCGTTGAGGGTGGAGGAGACGATGTGGACCAGGAAGCCCACTGGAATAAAGAGATACGTGAGGCCGGCCAGGGCGGCGTGGAAGGTCCAGGTCGCCTGGTGGAGGGGGCGCAGGAATTCTTCCCCCAGGCCCATGGCGATCCAGAGCTGGCCTAGCCCCCATCCCATAAAGGAGGCGGGCCCCCAAGGTGGGCGCTGCACGGCCATGCGGAAGGATTCCAGGAGCCAGCCGGTGACGATGAGGACGGCCAGCCAGGCCAGGGCCAGGTCGAAGCGGCGGCCGTAGCTCAGCTTCAGCGGCCGCGCCCCATACCGGCGCCATGCCATGATCCCCAGCCCGATCAGGGCGAGCAGGGTGAAAAGATCCAGCACGAACTCATAGACCAGATAGATCTCCCCCCGCAGAAACTTGAACAGGTCCGCGTCGATGAAGGCCAGGGTGGTCCCGATGAAGAAGATCACGAA
>JAGHYO010000164.1 GCA_017743605.1 Thermoflexus sp.
ATGGCGGTGGCGTTGCTTCTTGGGATCTGGAAAGGACGTCGCTGGGGGGAGGCCTGGGAAGGGATCCTGCGGGCGTATGGGGGGATCGCCCTGCTCTTCGCCTTCCAGGTGTTGCTCTTCTACTGGGCGTATGGGGTTTCCTTCCCCTGGGGCCTTCCGGACCTGGGGTGGGGGTTCAAGTATTACCTGGATCTGCTGACCCTGAGCGCCTTCTATCTGAGCCTGCCCGGCCTCCCGGATCCGGCGGGCGTGCCGGTGGCCCTGGTGGGCCCGGCCCTGGGGGCCAGCATCGGCCGCGCGGGGCGCTGGCTCCGGGAGGCCCTGGCCCGGCGGGGACCGCGCGAGCAGGCCCCTTGAGAGCGTCTCTGAGGGAACCGCATCGCTCGCCCGGGGTGGCCCCTCCGCCACCCCGGGTTTTTCTTCTCATCGCCTCGCTCCGGCGGACCCGCCGGATCGCTGGGATCTTTCCTTCGCCCGGAAAACCCGAAAGGCCCCGGGGCTGGGCAACTTCTTGCAGTTGCCCTACATTCGGAAAAAACCGGAAAGCCCTGGACTGGGCTTGGGTGTGTCCCGATTTTGTCGGGCCTGGCCGCTTTGTAGGACAACTGCGAGCAGTTGTCCTACGATTTTGGGACACGCCCCTGGGCTCTTCTGCCTTGTCAGACGGATCGCCCGATCCTATAATGTGTTCAAATTTTGTTGGGCACCGTATCGGGAGAGGCCCCTGCGCTGAGGGTTGAGAGAAAGGAGGCGCATATGACTGCCTCCACGGGGCTTGTTCTCTTAATGGGGGACGTGGATGCGATCAAGGATTACGTCTTCGAGAGCTCCCGTCTTCCCCAGATCCGCGGCGCCAGCACGCTGCTGATGCGGTGCGAGGCGGAGATCTGCAGAGCCATCCGCGCGGCCGGCGGGCAGGTTCTCGTGGCGAGAGGGGGCTTCCTCCTGGCCGAAGCGCCGGCCTCGCAGATCCATCGGCTCGCTGATGAGATCTCCCGCATCTTCGCTTCTCACACCATCACGGCTACCATGACCCTGGCCTGGGAGGATCCCGCTGCGGCGCCGCCTTCCCCATCGCCCTCGATCTCCGATGGCTGGGCAGGCCGCTTGATCCGGGCGGATCCTTCGATGCGAGCCGCATCTCCAAATCCCTTCTCCCGGCGTGTCGCCTTCCTCGCTGCCCGGTTGCGGGCCGCCAAGGACTCCCGCTCCGCCGTCCCCACTCTCGAAACCCTTCCCTTCGCCCGCAAGTGCGCGATCTGCGCCCGACGCAACGCCTCCGAATCCCTCTATCTCCGGGAAGGCCCCCTGCCGGTCTGCCCGGTGTGCGCGAAGCGCCACCAAACCGGGCGGGAAGCCCGAAGCGGGCTCCGCCGGATGTGGCGTCTCTGGCATCCGGATTTCCTGGGCCAGCCCCCTCAGGATCTGGAACAGCTCGTGGAGGGCGCGCCCCACGGACGGCTCGCTTTCATCTATGCGGATGGCAACGACATCGGGCGACACCTCATGGCACCTCGGGATCCTCAGGAGTATCAAAAGTTCTCCCGGAAGATCTACAGGGGCGCCCGGCGGGCGGTGTTTGAAGCCCTGCGGATCGCCTTGAAAGACTGGCAAGGAAAGTTCTGGCCTTTCGAGCTGATCAACATCGGCGGGGACGACATCACTCTTCTCATCCAGGCCCGTTACGCGTTGCCCTTCGCGCTCTTCTTTCTCGAACGGTTCCATTATTACACCGGGCATACTGCTTCATGTGTCATCGTGATCGCGGATCATAAATATCCGATCCGTTACTTCGAGGCCCTGGCGGCCGATCTCCTGAAGCAGGCCAAGGAGCGGGCGAAATCCGGCCCGGAGCCGGAGAGCGCGCTGTCGTTCCTCTGGATGCCCGAGCCGGTCGCCGGGGAGGAGGCCGACCCGTTCCTCCGGCGTTATCAAAGCGAAGAAGGGGGGCGGCGCCTCCGTCTGACTGCCCGCCCGTATCGCCTGGCGCAGGCCTGGCAGCTTTACGAGCTGGCCCTGGCGCTGAGGAACCGGGTCACCCGCTCCCAGCGCCAGCAATGGGCCGAGGCCCTGACCCGTGGGGTCCTCCCCTCGGTCCAGTTCATTCAGTATCAGATCGCTCGCGCCCCGGCGGGGGCGCGGCTGGCGTTGCGAGAACTCCTCGAGCGGGCCAGGGATCTGTGCGGATCCCCCCGGGGCCACCATCTGCTGTTCTGGGTGGAGGGACCGGACGGCGCCTGGGCGACCGCGATGATGGATGTGCTGGAGTGGGCCGAGCTGCTGGAATCCGCATAAGGGGGTTGTCGTGCACGAGCTCCAGTTCCGCTGGCGGTTCGTTTTTTCATCCGCTTTTCACAGCACCGGCAACCTGACCGGCATCGGGGTGGATAAGGCCCTGACGCGGGACGCCCTGGGGGCTCCGATCGTCCCGGCCACCACGGTGAAGGGGATTCTGCGCCACTGGGCCGAGGTGGTGTTGCGGGGCTGGGGACAGCCGGTCTGCGGCGCCCCCGCTCCCTCCGACATGTGCCTGCCTCCATCCCTCTGTGTGGTCTGCCGGGTCTTCGGCAACCCCCGTCATCCCTCTCCGCTGCGTTTCGCCGACGCCCGCCCCTGCCCGGAGGAGCGGGGCGGAGCGATCCCTCACCCCCGCTCCCACGTGGCCCTCAGCCGCCGCCGACGGTCCGCCCTCGAGGGGCGGCTGTTCACCGTAGAGACCCTATGGGCGGCCGGCGTGGAGTGGGAAGCCGAGGCCGCCGGCCGCTTCCCGGATCCTGAGCAGGCGGAGCAGGCGGCGGCCCTCCTCGCCCTGGCCGCCCTCCTAACCCCGGCCCTCGGCAGCAGTCGAACCCGCGGGCTCGGCTGGCTGGCGAGCCGAACGGTGGAGATCCGGCTGGATGGCCGGGCGCTCCCCCTGGAAGATCTGGAAAAAGCGCACTGGAAGCGCTGGCAGGGAGGGGTGCATGAATCGATGGCTGCATCTGAAACCCAGGAGCCCGCTGCTGATCGGCCGCCTGAAGGCTGACTCGGCCTACCTGGTCACGCTTCCCTACATCCCCGGACGGGTGGTGCGGGGAGCGTGGGCGGAAGGTCGCCGCATGGCCGGTAAGGCGGCGACGATCGCGGCGGCGGCGCGCCAGCTCCAGATCTGGAACTTCCATCCTGTTCGAGAGGGGATGGTTTATAGCCTGCCGTTTCCCAGGAGCGCATGGACCTGCAAGCGTCACCCCGGTTTCCGGCCCCATGGCCACGGCGTCCTGGACAGCTGTATCCCCCGCTGGGTTTACCGGCTCCTGGAAGAACAGGCCAGGCTGCCGTTTCCTTTTCAGATCGTCTGCGACATCTGTGAGGACCGGATGACCCCGACGGACGGGTATTACGGAATCGATGCAACAGGAGGGCGAGCGCGGATCTCAATCCCCCTTCAGTTCCAGACCAAGGTAGCCCTCTCCCGGCGGCGGCGCGCCGCGATGGAGGGCATGCTCTACCAGGTGACCGCCATCGCTCCGCAGGAGGACCTGGCCTTTGTGGGGCGGGTTCAGGGCCCGCCGGATTTGATCCGGGAGGTGGAGGAGGCCCTGGAGCAGGTCGGCGTGGGCGCGCTCACCCGACGCGGCTACGGCCAGGTCCAGGTATGCCGCGGCGATCCGCCGGCTTATCTCAGCCTGAGGGAGCGGGTGGAGCGGTTCAATCGGATCTTCCGGCAGATCTATGCGGATATCGCCCGCCTGGCGCCGGGGGCGTCGCCGCTGCCCGAAGGGACGTGGTTCTTCACCATCGACCTGCTCGCCCCGGGGGTCTTCCGGGAGGATCCCCTGGGCCCGCCGGCGCTGTGGCCGACCCTGGAGCTGGGAGGGCGAACCCTGCGCCCCTGCTTCTGGATCACCCGACCGACCCTGGTGGGGGGGTGGTCCACCGCGTGGGGGTTGCCCAAGCCCGTGGACCTGGCGGCCTCCGCCGGCAGCGTATACGGCTTCCGGTGGGATCCGGAATGGGGGCCTCTGGATTTCGAAGCCCTGGAGAGGCTGGAGGAGACCGGCGTCGGCGAGCGGACCGATGAAGGGTTCGGGGAGCTCATGGTCTGCCATCCCTTCCATCTGGAGGTGGAGCCGATATGAGCCTGGACCCACGGGTGATGGCGAAGATCGGCGATCTGGATTCGCAGCTCATCCGGGACTCCCAGGCGCTGGCGGAGGCGCTGCGGAGCAGCGCGGAGCGGCAGATCCGCAACATCATGGAGGCGGCCGAGCAAGCCTCGTGCTGGGAGGCCGTGGAGCTGTTCATTCGATACCAGGCAGCCCGGGGAGCTTTGAACAAGGAGTGGGCGGGACAGCTCATTGAGAAGCTGAAGGGGTTGGAGGAGCCCGCCGGGAAGCTGGCCCGGGACACCGGCGCTCCGAAGACGGCCGTTCACCTCGTCCTGATCGCCCGCTTCCTGGGGCATCTCATCCGATGGGATGTGATCCGGTTCCGCTCGGGCGCTCAGGAGGCCGGCCATGTTTGAGCGCTTTGAGAGCCTGACGGTGATCCGCGCCTTCCTGCGCATGGAGACCCCTCTCGCCGTGGGGGCCCGCGCCGCCCTGGAGCCGACGGGCACCGAGCTGCCGGTGATCAAAGACCCCGGAGGGCTCCCGTTCATCCCGGGCTCCTCCCTCAAGGGGGTGGTCCGCTCCCATGTGGAGCGCCTGCTGCGCGCGGTGGACCGCCGTCCGGAGCTCTGGGCGTGCGATCCGATGGGGGATCCATGCATCCCCGAGGATCTCAAGCGGAAGCTGGTGGAGGACGCCAGCGCCGGGGGCGCTTTCAATGATCAACGCTTTACGAGCGAGGTCCTCAGCGGATCCTGCACCGCGTGTCGGCTTTTCGGATCCCCCTGGCTGGCCGGACGTCTGGCCTTTAAAGATGCGCCGCTCCACGAGATCCCGCCGGGCTCTCTTGTCCAGATCCGGGACGGCGTCGCCATCGATCGGGATCTGGGGACAGTCCACGGAGGGTTGAAATACGATTTTGAGGTGGTGATCCCGGGGACCGTCTTTCGGATCGAGATCATCGCGGAGAACCTCACGGATGAGGAGCTCGGGCTGCTGCTGACGGCCCTCCGGTTCTGGGAGGAGGGGTTTCTGCCCCTCGGCGGAAAGCGCGCCCGGGGCATCGGCTGGGGGCGTCTGGAGATCCGGGAGGTCGAGCAGATCCAGGCCTCCCGGCTTGTGGACTACCTGATCCGGGGAGAGAAGCGGCAACGATCCGTGGAGGAGCTGCGGGAGGCTTTCGCCCGACGATATCTGTCAGGAGCCTGACATGCACGGAGCGCTCCGAAACGTGTTGCGGTTGCGCGTGGAGATCCGGCCGGATGGCCCCCTGCTGGTGAAAGCCGGCGGGTTCGCCCTCGATCCGACCCTCCCGGATATGTCCTTCGTCCGGGCTCGCCTGGCCGACGGACGGGAGGCGCCCTATCTCCCGGGCTCCTCCCTCAAGGGGGTGGTCCGGGGGTTCGTCGAGCAGACGC
>JAGHYO010000165.1 GCA_017743605.1 Thermoflexus sp.
CCCTCCCGCCCATCCCCGTGCTGTTGCTTTCTTTCTTCCCGTTCGTGGCCGGCTGGCGGGTGGGGCAGAACCACGGGCTTACGCTCTGGCTGGCAACATGGCTGCTGATCAGCAGTCAGACTGGACGGCCGGCGCTCGCCGGCCTGATTGCCGGGCTGATGCTTTACAAGCCCCAGTTCGTGATCGGGTTCCTGATCCTGTAGATCACGTGGAAGGAGCTTCGGGCCCTCGCCGCCTTCGGGGCGATGGCCTCCCTGTGGCTCGGGCTGAGCCTCCTCAGCGGAGGAGGTCCGCTCTATGGAGAATACCTGGCTCGAAGTTCCCTCCTGCTCTCGCTCCCGTGGGTGGAGGGCTTCCCGGCGTTCGCCCTCATCACACCGTATGGCCTGCTTGCCACCCTCCTGCCCTCCGAGGCCCAGCCGGCTTTGCAGGCTGCTTCCGCCCTCGAGCTCCTGTTGATGGGGCTCGGGCTCGCCCGCATCGCCGCCCCATTGCGGAACCTGCCCCGGGAGCAACAGGCCCCCGCCTGGATGCTCGACCTCCTTTACCCACTCCTGGCCTTTCCGTATGCCCTGCTGCATGATCTGATGTTGCTCGCGCCCATCCTGGCCCTGTGGGCCGCTGCCCGTCCTTCCCCTCGGTGGCTCCGGACAGCGATCGGAGTGTACCTGGGGGGACTCTTCATGCCGTTCCTCGGCGCCCTCACCCGCCTTGCCCTCCCCTCCCTGCTGCCCATCGGGGTGCTGATCGCGATGGCCCGAGAGGGCCTTCTCCAACCCAATCTGAGGAGGACCCCTCCCCCATGGCCCGGCTTCTGATCCCTGCCCGCCTGCGCTACGCCTGGATCGCCGGGATCGCCCTGTGGGGCGGATGGCTCCTGAGCGGGCTTGGCGGCTCCGGGAACCTGGACCTCGCCGGCCAGGTGATCGGGACGGATTACCTCCAATTTTATGCCGCCGGGTGGATGATTCGCCACGGGCAGGCGGCCCGCCTCTACAATCCGGAGGCCCAGCTGGCCGCCGAGCGGGCGATCATCGGGCCCCACCTCCCGGCCTATCACGCCTTCCTCAACCCGCCCTTCTTCGCCCTCCTCTTCGTTCCGCTCTCCCTTCCACCTTACCCGATCAGCTTCGCGATCTGGAGCGCCCTGCAGCTCCTGCTGCTCGCCCTCAGCCTGCGAGCCCTCCGGCCCGCCGGCTTTCTTCAGGCCACCGCCTGGGCCCTCACCTTCCTCCCGGTCTTCGCCTCGGTGAGCTTCGGGCAGAACGGACTCCTCAGCCTGGCCCTCCTCACCGGGGTCTGGCTCCTGTGGCAACGAAACCGCCCGATGGCCGCCGGCGCCCTCTCCAGCCTGCTGCTGTATAAGCCCCACCTGCTCCTCGGGCTTCTGCTTTTCTACCTGGCGGAAGGCCCCCGGGGCCGCCGCGCCCTGCTCGGGCTCTTCCTCACCGGAGCCGCCCTCGCCGCCCTCTCCGGGCTCCTGCTCCCGGAGGCCACCCGCGCGTATCTGAACCTGGTGCGATCGGTCTACCCGAACCTTCCGGGCTGGAAGGAATTCCCCCTCTGGCATCTGCACAGCCCGCGGGGGTTCTGGCGGCTGCTGCTGCCGGGGCAGCCCCGCCTGGCCGATGCCCTCGCCCTCCTCTCCGCCCTGATGGCGGCCGGGGCTGCCTTCCGCTTCTGGCGTCGCCATCGGGAGGACCCCCTGCGCTTTGCCGCCGCGGTGGTCCTCACCGTGTATCTGACCCCGCACGCGATGATCTACGACTGGTCCATCCTGCTGCTCCCGGCCCTCCTGCTTTGGGAGCACGCCCCCGCCGCCCGCCCGGCCCTGCGCGCGGCCTTCGCCCTGGTCTGGGTCGCCTTCTTCCTCGGAGCGCCCCTCACCGCCTGGATGGCCCGCCGCATCGGCTGGGGGATACAATGGACGCTGCCGGCCCTCACCGCGGCCGGAGGCGAGGTGAAGCGTTCGCTTCGCGAAGAGGTGGGCGGATGAACAACCTGGGCGTGTCGATGCGGATGAGCGGGCTGCTGAAGCTGCTCCTGGTCGCCGCGGGCCTCGCCATCCTGGTCGGGGCCACGGCCTCGCTGTTCGACGCGCCCGCCCTGCGGAGAGACGACGACTTCGGCATCCTGTGGGGATCGGCCTACCTCCACCGAACCGGAGGGAACCCTTACTCCCTCGGGGATCTGAACCGCATTCTCAAGGATATCGGCCACGAGCCGATCCCCCAGGAAGCCGTGGCGCTCATGTGGTATGCCCCATATGCCTTTGCCGCGCTCTTTCCCTTCGCCCTTCTACCGTATCCCATTGCTCGCGCCCTCTGGTTCTGGCTCAGCCTGATCTCCCTTGCGGCGAGCTTCGCATGGATCTGGAGACGCTATGCCGGTTCATCTTCCAGGATATGGATCGCATGGGTGTTGGGGTTCTTCTTTTTCCCCACGCTGACGATGTGGCTTAAAGGTCAGATCGGATGGCTGATCCTGCTCGGGTTGATCGGGCTGGTGATCTCTCTGGAAAGAAACTCTCCCATCGGCGCCGGCCTTGCCCTCCTTCCGCTCCTGTTGAAACCCCACCTGGTTTATCTGGTATTGCTGGTCTACCTGCTATGGGCGTGGCACCAGCGTTTCGGGGCAGCCGTGGGGATCTCCGCGCTGGGATTGGGGATCGCCACCGCCATTGCATGGATCCTGAATCCCCATGTTCTTCCGCATTATCTCCAGGCCATGCGCTCTCACGCGCCTCTGGGGTGGGCAACCCCGAACACCGGCTTCATGCTGCGGCTGCTGCTGGGCCTGGATCGCGCCTGGCTGAGCTTCCTCCCCATGATCCCGGGCATGGCCTGGGCGGCCTGGCGCTGGCGCGCCCGGCGAGCGCGCTGGAGCTGGATGGACGAGATGCCCCCGCTGATCATCGCCTCGATCCTCACATCACCCTACGGATGGAGCTTCGATTGGGTCCTGATGATGTGGCCCCTCCTTCAGGTGGCCCCAGCCATCGCTCAGGCATCGAAACCCGCCCTTGCAATCGGCGGATACGCGGCGTCAATGATCGGGATCAACCTGCTTGGACTTTTCACGTATCTCTTCGCTTACCCATATTTCTGGGGAGATGTCAGCCAAATCTGGATGCTCTGGATTATATCCATAAAATATCTCATGTTTCGCAGGTTTCTAACATACAGGAAAATGAAAAATGCGTTTGTAAGCTGAAGCGAGGGCGCGCTGCGCGCCGCGGATCGTGGAAACCTGCTCGGAGGCGGATGGCTATGGTGCTTCGAATCTACCGCGTGATCCGCTGGCCTCTGTTAATCGTCACATGGCTCCTGCTCATAGCCCTCTCGGGGCAGATCCTGACTTCGCCGGACATCCTGCGTCACGACGACTTCGTGGAATACTGGGCGGCCGGACGGCTGAACGCCGAAGGACACAATCCCTACGATCCAGCGGAACTGCTCCCACTGGAGCGCGCCGCAGGCCGTCCCACCGAGGTGGCCGTGATGATGTGGAACCCTCCTTGGACCCTGGCCCTGGCGATGCCTTTCGGCATGGTTCCGTATCCGATCGCTCGGGCTCTTTGGTTCCTGACTATGTTCCTCATACTTGCTAAGAGCTTTGAGCAAATCGGGCGCGCGCTGCATCCTGGTCGCAACCCCCTGTGGTTCTGGCTGCTCGGCTTCGCCTTCGAACCCCCTCTGGAAGGTCTACGAACCGGGCAGATCTCCCCTCTGCTACTGGCTGGGGCTGTCGGGGTCTGGACGCTGATCTACCAGCGCCCTATGCTGGCCGGAGCTATGGCAGTCCCGCTGACCGTGAAACCTCACGCATCCTATTTGATCCTGCTGGCCCTGGCGGTCTGGACCGTGGATCAGCGCCGCTGGGAATTCTTCCTGGGCTTTCTCGGAGGCCTCGGCGGATCACTGGCTATTGCAATGCTGTTCAATCCATCTGTGATCGGGCACTACCTTCACGCATGGCGGAACTATCCGCCTGTGGATTGGGCTACTGCCACCCCTGGGGGGATCCTGCGCTTCTATCTGGGAATCGAACGCTTTGAGCTTCAATTCGTGTCCGCTGCGGTAGGCATCCTCTGGTTCGCTCTCCACTGGCTTCGTCACCGCTCCTGCTGGGACTGGAGGAGAGAACTCCCCCTTCTTGCAGTGATCTCCCCGTCACCGCCGCTTATGGGTGGACTTCCGATTTGGTGCTCACCCAGCTCGGACTAATCCCAGCTGTTTTCCGGATCCTTCTGCGTAGCGGATCCACAACCTCGCAGATTGCCCGCCTTGGGTTGCTGGGAGCTTGGCTCTTGATCAATGGGGTTACGTTCGCCACATCATGGAACCAGCTATGGTATTTCTGGTTTGGCCCTTCACTGCTGTTATGGTATGTCATCGCGCAGAAATGGCTCGCGTGGGGACGGGGAGAATGAGGGGAAAGGTCCTATTCTTGCGTCTGCCCATCGACCTCCTCTGGCTGGCGGTGGTTCTGGCGGCCTTCGGGGTGCTGGTCTCGCTGGTGCCGCTGCCCCCAAACGATTTCTGGTGGCATCTGAAGATCGGGACGCTCATCCTCGACGAGCGGCGCATCCCGGCCACGAACATGTTCGGCTGGACCCTGCCGCCGGATGCGCCTTTCACCTACGGGGCCTGGCTGGGGGAGGCGCTCCTCGCCCTGCTGTATCGGGCCGGGGGGCTTTCGCTCCCCACCTTCGCCCGCAACCTGCTGGCCCTCGTGGCCTTCGCCCTCATCGGATGGGAGGCGAGGCGGCGGGGCGGCTCCGGCCGCCTGGCCGCCCTGGCCCTCACGCTGGCCGCCGGCATGTCCCTCAACAACCTGGTGCTGCGCCCCCAGATCTGGTCCTGGGTGCCCTTCGCGGTTTTCTATCTCCTCCTGTCCCGCTTCCGGGAGGGCGCCCTGCGTCCGATGGGCCTCCTCGCCCTCCCCCCGCTGATGGCCTTCTGGGTCAACGCCCACGGGGCCTTCATCCTGGGCCCGGCCTTGCTGCTCCTCTTCCTCGCCGGCGGAGCCCTGGAGGCGCTCCTCGGGCAACGCCCGCTCTCCACCCTGCGCCCCCTGGCGGGCGCCGCCGCTCTCGCCTTGCTGGCCCTGCTCCTCAACCCGCAGGGCGTCGGGATCCTGGGCTACGTCCACCGCCTGCTCACCGACCGGCCCAGCCAGACCCTGGTGGTGGAATGGGCCTCCCCCACACCCCACGGGATCGCCAACGTCACGTTTTACGGGAGCATCCTGGTGTTGCTGCTGGCCCTCGCCTGCTCCCGTTACCGCCTCTCCCCCACCGAGGCGTTGCTGATCGTCGCCTTCCTCTGGCTGGCCTGGAACGGCCAGCGCTATGTGATCTGGTTCGGGATGGTGGCCGCCCCTATCCTGGCCCGGCTGCTGGCCGGGGCCCTGCCGCCGTGGCCCTGGCCCAGCCCCCCGCCCCGCCCGCTGAACGCCCTCCTCGCCGTGCAGCCCTGGTGGGTGGAGCGG
>JAGHYO010000166.1 GCA_017743605.1 Thermoflexus sp.
AAGCGTTTTTGAAGGACGTGGCTGCCTTCCCTAGCTCTCCATAGAAGCCTGCGCCCTCCGATTGGGTCGGCTCCATTGACATTTTTCCCGGGATCGGTTATGCTGGGGATGGAGGGGCCAGCGGAATGGAGGGCGATGGCGGAGATCTCAGGGAGGCGCAGGCCTCCCTGTCTCTGGAGGTAGCCCATGCAGGCGACGAGGTCTCGAATCCTTCAAATCCTGCGGGAGAGGGGCGAAGCCACCGCCATCGAGCTGGCCGCACGACTGGGCCTCCGCGCGGTCACCGTCCGGCATCACCTTCGCGTCCTGCGCGCCGAGGGCCTGATCCAGGAGGTCCGCGCCCACCGCAACGGTCGTGGACGTCCCCGCATCGTCTTCACCCTCACCGAGGCCGCCAACCGTCTTTTCCCACGGAATTACGAGGGGCTCGTACGCCATCTCCTCCCGGTCGCCCTCTCAGCGGCGGAGATCGGCCAGATCGCCCGACGCATCAGCGAGGAGGCATCCCTCCAGGGCCTGACCGGCCAGGCACGGCTCGACGCTGTCCTCTCCTTTCTCAACTCGAAAGGCTACCTGGCCCGGATGGGGCCCGCGACCAACGGCCGGGCGTGGCTGGAGATCCGCAACTGCCCGTACCTGGAGGTCGCCCGGGAACAGGAGGGGCTGTGCGCCCTGGACGCCGCCCTGATGGAAGAGCTGTTCGGGGCGCCGGTGGAACAGGCCTCCTGCATCGTCCGCGGCGACCCAGTCTGTCGCTACTGTATCCGCTACGAAGCGGCCTGATCCATCGCCTCGGCTGAACAAACATCCCGAGCTCGGGGGCGGGCGGCCTGAATTGGGTTAGAGGCCCAGTATGGGCCACACCACCCCCTCCAGCCCCAGGCGGCGCAGGGTGAGGGGCACCAGGATCACCCCCAGGGTGTTCAGGCGACGGCTGCCGGTCAGGGAGGGGAGCAGGCCGATACCCGAAGCGGCCAGCAGGACCGTGAGCCCGGGGATCCCCCCCAGCCATGCGACGCTGAGGAGGATCAGGACCAGGGCCGCCGCGTAAACCCCCCGCCAGGCCCGGGAGGCGACCCAGCGGCTCATCCCCCACGCAAGGGGCTCCATCATCAGGAAGGCCAGCGCCGCCGCCCCCGCGGTTGCCAGGACCGCTGCGCGATAACGGTCTGGCGTCGCTGGCCCCGCCCAGGGAGCCAGCATGATCCCCAGCCCGCCCCGCGCCGCGGGAGCATCCGGCAAAAGGAGCAGCCAGAAGACGCCGATGCTACAGAAAGCCCGGGCAGCCCCCTGGGCAACCAGAAAGGCCCGGTCATCCCGCTGGGCAGTGGCGTGACCCGCCAGCAGCCCCCCGATCCCCGCTGTCACGCCGGGGAAGAGCACCACGAACACGCCTCCCAGCAACCCGGCCCCCACCCCCCGTGCCCAGATCCCCAACGGCAGTTCCTCGCCCGAGGGACGGGGTGGAACCGGCCGGCTGCCCGTCATCGCCTGCAACAGACCAGGGACCGCGAACAGCCCCAGGAAGGCGGGGATCAACGGCTGACCTGCCAGCGGCCCAGTAAGGGGGTTCCGGGCCAGCAGGAGGAAGCCCAGGGCCCCGGAGAGGAGGAAGGTGATCACCCCAGCCCCGAGCCGCGTCCAGATCGCTATCAGGCGCCGGCCCGGTGTGGGCAGCCGCTCGGCGCCCCACGGCCACTCCGAAAGCAACAGGAAGGCGCTGAGGGCCAGCAGGATCCAGCCCACGTGCGGCGCCAGCACCGCCCGCAGCGCCGCCCATCCCCGGGGCCAGAAGGGCGCGGAGAGCAACAGGAGCATCACAGCCCCCCACGCTCCCCATCCGGCCCATCGCACCGCCTCCTGTCCCCATCCCTCCCGGAGGGCCTTCTGGGCCGGCAACAGGAGTCCCATAGTCCCTTCGTCTGGAGTTTGATAGAACACCGCCGGGGCCAAATGGAAGAAGGCGTAACCCGCCGCCACCCCGATGCCTAGCCCCAGGCCGCCATCCGCCGGAAGGCTCCTTCCCCATTCCGGAAGGCTGAACAGGAGGGCCGCCACCAGATTGTAGGGGTGCAGGCCAGGGATGATGGCGCTTATCCCGCTGAGCATCAACCCCACGCCTACCCCGAGCAGCAGCTCCGCAGACATCCGGCGCCTCCCTCACGATCCATCCTCCGCCCGAAGCCAGCCCGCCTCCGTCAGGATCCACCGCACCCGGCTGTCCTGGGCGGTATGGGGGAGCGCGTCGACCAGGAAGCGGGCGTAGGTGACCCCCACGGTGATCCCTCGAAGGCGCGGGAGGAGGCGGTCAAAATACCCGCCGCCGTATCCCAGCCGGAAGCCCCGGCGATCGAAGGCCACTCCTGGGATGAGGGCCAGCTCGATCTCCTCCGGAGCCACCTCCGGGCAATCCGGCGTCGGCTCCGGCACGCCGTAGGGGTGGCGCTCCAGCGCGCCGGGCTGATACAGATGAAGCGACAACATCCGGGACGAGGCGATCCGGGGGAGCACCCATCGCTTCGCCGAGTGGTGGGTGAGCAGCGGCGTCAGATCGATCTCGTTCCGGAACGCCATGTACGTCAGCACCGTGCGGGCCTGCGCGAAGGGAGGCGATGCCTCCAGGCGCGCGCGGACCGCCGCGCTGGCGGCGGCGACGATCTCAGGAGGCAACGCTTCCCGCTCGGCGAGCCATCGGGCGCGCAGGGTCCGCTTCATCCCGCAAACCGATTCCGGGGATGGGAACTCACCCTGCTCATTCATCCAGGGATGCCCTCCTTGCCCTCCGGGTCCGGCGCGTCGGCCGGCAGCCAGGCGGCCAGCTGCTGCGCCCATCGCTCCGCAGCCCGGCGGGCGGCCTCCCGAAAATCCATGCGCTGAGAAGCGTGGAGGATCGGCTCCCCCACGAACACCACCGCCGGTGGCGGCCCTCCGGCCACCCTCGAAAGGTCCGCAGGATCCTGGACCTCCAGGGCAACCCATTGGAGGTCCTCGGGGACGGAGAGCAGGGCGCTACATGCGAGGCCGGCTGGCAGGCCGCGGGCGCGGGCGGCACGAGCGTGACGGCCGGCGATCTCGGCCTCCGGTGCCTCCCGAGCCCACCATAGGATCGCCCCTTTGGCAGCCCCGTGGGGGACCGCCTCCGCCGGGAGCTCCGGAGCCACCGTCACCGCGTCCGCTCCCCACACTTCAAAGGCGGCCTGGAGATACGCGCCCGCCGAAGCCGGATCCCGCCACCGAGCGTCCAGCAGGATGGGCAGATCGTCGGGGAAATAGCGGATCAGGCGCTCCATCGCCACCATCCCGGCCGCGCCCTCAGCCAAGAAGGGGATCAGCGGGACTGCACAGGCGCAGATCCACGCCCCCACCTCCTCCAGGATGGCGCGGGCGAAGGGGAAGACCGGGTCGTCCACCGGCAACATCGGCACCGGCATCCGATCCCGCCACGCCGCCAGGGTAAGGCCCAGGCGGGTCCGCCGCTGCCGCTGGGCGTTCCGGAGCTTCCCCCAGAAATCCGGGCGTCCGGGGATCGTCATCGCCACCCTCCTGCTCTCCAGCGCGGCGACCCGGCCGGCTCACGCGCCAGCCATCGGCCAGCGGGGGCGATACTGCAGGGCCTCAGCGATGTGATGGGCTTGCAGGACCTCTGAGCCTTCCAGGTCTGCGATGGTGCGAGCCACCTTCAGAACCCGATGATAAGCCCGGGCGGAGAGATGCAGCTGATGCATCGCGGCCCGCAGGAGGGCCTGGGCCGGGGACTCCATCGGGCAATACGCGCGGATGTGCCCGGGCCCCATCTCGGCGTTGCACGTGACTCCGGTTCCGTGGAAACGCAGGCGCTGGATGGACCGGGCGCGCTCCACCCGCTCCCGGATCTGCGCTGAAGGCTCCCCCCGCCGGTCGTCGGACAGCTTCTCATACTCCACTCGGGGGACCTCGATCTGGATGTCGATGCGATCCAGCAGCGGCCCGCTGAGGCGTTTCTGATAACGGGCGACCATGGCCGAGGAGCAGGTGCAGGGCTTGATGGGATCGCCGTAGTAGCCGCAGGGGCACGGGTTCATGGCCGCCACCAGCATAAACGCCGCCGGGAACTCCAGGGTCCCGGCGGCCCGGCTGATCACCACCAGCTTGTCCTCCATGGGCTGACGCAGCACCTCCAGGGCGCGCAGGTCGAACTCCGGCAGCTCATCCAGGAAGAGCACCCCCCGGTGGGCCAGGGAGATCTCCCCCGGGCGGGGGAAGCGACCCCCGCCCACCAGGCCGGCGTGACTGATGGTGTGGTGGGGCGCCCGGAAGGGGCGCTGGCGGATCAGAGGGAACTCCGAGGAGAGGAGGTCCGCCACGCTGTAGATGCGGGTCACCTCCAGCGCCTCCTCCAGGGAGAGACGGGGGAGGATCCCGGGGAGGGCGCGGGCCAGCAGCGTCTTCCCGGTCCCGGGCGGGCCGATCATCAGCACGTTGTGGTTGCCGGCCGCCGCCACCTCCAGGGCCCGCTTCGTGTGCTCCTGGCCTTTGATGTCCGCGAAGTCCACCGCAGGAGGCGTGTCGATCCAGCGATCCAGCGGCGTGGGCGGCTGGGAGGGGATGGGGCGCTGCCCGAGCAGGTGATCCACCAGTCCCCGCAGGGAGGCCACCGGATAGATCTCGATGTCGGGCACCAGGGCGGCCTCCGGGGCATCTGCAGCAGGGACGAACAGGCGGCGGATGCCCATCTCCCGGGCCAGGGCGGCCATCACCAGCGTACCCGGCACGTGGCGCACCGACCCGTCCAGCCCCAGCTCGCCCACCACCAGGGCTTCCTCCATGCCGTTCAGGGGAAGCTGCTCAGAGGCGACCAGCACCCCTAGGGCGATCGGGAGATCGTATGAGGGGCCCTCCTTGCGCAGATCGGCCGGGGCCAGGTTGACCACGATGCGGGCCAGCGGGAAGGACAGGCCGGCGTAGCGGATCGCCGAGCGCACCCGTTCCCGCGCCTCTTGGACCGCCGCGTCCGGCAGCCCGACAATGGTGAACCCGGGCGGCCCGCGGCTGACGTCCACCTCCACCGCCACAGGCTCCCCCTTCAGCCCGATCAAGGCGCAGCTCCACAGACGGGCGAGCATCCCAGGCTCCTTCACGCGGAATCCGTCGAGAGGAAGGCCATCCGACGGCCTCTGGAAGGCATGCGCTCCTAATTAAATGATAGTCGGCGGCGTGGGCGGCTCCTGGCGCCTCTCCCGTGGAGGCTTGCCCCTTTGCGAAGCGTGGGGACGCGAAAAGGGGCGGCTGGAAGCCTTTGTTCCCATCCGCCCCGGGGTCATGCGCTCGGTCGCGGGCTGCCGGATGTGTGGGATGGGCGCTACGCGCCGGCTTCCTCGGAGGCCTCGGGCGCTTCGGGGGGGAGTTCCGCGGCTCCGGGGGCGGCGATCAGGCGCTCCTTCAGGCGGGCCGCCTTGCCGAACCGCTCCCGAAGATAATACAGCCGGGCGCGGCGGACCCGGGAGTG
>JAGHYO010000167.1 GCA_017743605.1 Thermoflexus sp.
GACAAAATCGGGACACACCCGGCGATGAGGCCGATCCCGCCTCTGCGCCTCAATCCGCCTCCATGATCAGGCGCACGGCCATGGTCCGCTCCACGCCCCGCCAGATCAGGAGCGCCTCCTCCCGCGTCCGGCCGCGCGCCCGCACCGTCCGCCGCTCCTTCACCCGCGCCACCCCCAGCCGGATGAGATCCTCCGGGTCCACCGGGATCATCGCCGTGGCGATGCGCGCCCCCTCCGCCGAGAAGGTGCCGGATAAGGCGATGGCCAGGGGCGGCCGCTCCTCCTCATAGGCCCGCCAGAACCCCGAATCCCGTCCGATCCAGCAGATCACATCCGGCGTCTCCAGGGTCCGCCGCTTCCAGTCCACCAGCCCCACCATATCGGGGAAGCCCGCCGCCAGATACCCGGCCAGCCGCCGCTCGTCGATGTGCTCCGGGATGGCGCGATCCCATCCCCCATCCTCCTCGGCGAACAGCAGGCGCAGCCGGGATCGCAGGTCCGGCAGATAGATGTTGGCCGCCTCGTCCAGCACCCGGTCGGCGAACCCCTGGGCCCGGGCCTCCTCCGCCGCCGCCGAGGGGTCCCGGGCGTAGCGATGCATGTAGCGGATCAGGGCGCCCAGGGCGGCGTTGAGGTCCCCCTGCCGGTTCGGCGGCGGGCCGTATCCCGGCAGCCGCCACGGCCGCCCCACCGCCAGCAGGGAGACCGCGGCGATCAGGCCGTCGAGGATCTCCTCCGCCTCGCCGGCCGCCCGGGCCATGAGCAGCGGGATGGCCAGGCGGGCGGGGAGGCCCAGCTCCAGGATCTGATACCCCCGCGGCGTGATCCGCCCCCGGGGGTCCAGGGCCTCCAGCCGCCGCAACAGCCGAACGGCCTCCTCCACCGCCTCCCGGGAGGGCGGGTCCGGCAGCGGCAGCTCCCGCACGGACAGCCCTAGGGCCGCCCCCACCAGCACAATCCGCTCCGGGGAGGTCCGCTGGGTCTCCGGGGGCCGGACGGCCTCTCGCAGCTCCGCCATCCGGAAGCACCGGACGCAGATCCCCGGCGCGGTCCGGCCGGCCCGGCCCGCCCGCTGGGCGGCCTCGGCCTGGGAGATGGGCGCCACCGGCAGCCGGACGAACCCCCGGGTGTCCGCCTCGCTCCGGCGCACCAGCCCCAGGTCCAGCACCAGGCCGGCGTTCATCGTCAGCGAGACCCCGGCCAGCTCGGTGCTGACGAAGATGCGGGTGGCGCTGCGGTCGGCCGCCTTCTCCACCACGGCCTCCTGCTCGCTCACGGCCATGGCCCCGTAGAGGGGGATCACCTCGTTGCGGAACTGGGCGCGCAGCGCCTCCACGGTGGCCTCGATCTCCCGCACGCCCGGCATGAAGATCAGGGCGTGGAGGGGAACGCCCAGATGGGCGATGCGGATCTCATCCGCCCCGACCTCCACCTGGGTCCCCTGGAACCGGAGCTGTCGGTAGCGGCGGAGGGCCTGGAGGACCACCCGGGCGGGCTGATCGACCCGGGTGGAGAAGCGAACCGGCCACTCGATCGGGCGGATGGGATACTGGGGGGCAGGGAGCTCGATCTCCACGATCTCGTAGCCGAACCGCCGGGCGATGCGGGCGATCCGCTCCTCCACCCCCTCCATGGTGGCCGACATCACGGCGAAGGGGCGGCCCTCCTTCACGATGAGGGCGAAGGTCAGGTCCCCCTCCATCTGGCGCAGGTGGACCTCATCCACAATGGGGAAGATCTCCGAGAGGCCCTGGCTCAGGATGTATTGGATCAGGATGCCGGTGGTGACATAGGCCACGTGCACGTCGAGCATCCCGTAGGGGAGGGTATGGCTGCCCCGCACGGCGTAACCCACGCGGCCCCGCAGGAGCCACTGTGTCCCCCCTGCCAGCTGATAGACGTCTGGGTGGAGGTCCGGCGGCAGCTCGTAGACTCCATCTTGGGTGCGGTGGTTCACATACCACGCCAGGGAGATGGCGGCGGCCCGGGTGGGGACCGCCACCATCGCCGGCTGGTCGGCCCACGCGGACAGCAGGAAGGGGACCACCGTGGATTTGCCGGATCCCGGCGGCCCCTTCACCAGGACCATGATGCGGGATCCCCGGGGGATCCGATGGAGGGGCGGAGGGATGCTATCCCCCATAGTCGTAGAAGAACAGGGTCAGGGCTTCGATGCCGCGGGCCCAAGTGGGCAGGTGGAGCTTCTCGTTGGGGGCGTGGAAGCGGTCGTCGGGCAAGCCGAAGCCGGTGAGCACGGATTCCACCCCCAGGATCTCCCGGAGCTGGGTGACGATGGGGACGGTGCCGCCCTCCCGCTTGAAGACAGGGCGTCGCCCCCAGACGGTCTCTAAGGCCTGGGAGAGGGCCCGCACGGCCGGATGTCGGCGGTCGGTCAGGGAGGCCTGCACCCCCGCCATCCGGATCAGCTCCCAGCGCACGGTCCGGGGCGCCCGCTCCTCCAGGTAGCGCCGCAGCTGTTCGTAGACCTCATCGGGGTCCTGATCCGGCACCAGCCGCATGGAGAGCTTGGCCATCGCGTAAGCGGGCAGCACGGTTTTGGCGCCGGGGCCGGTGAAGCCGGCCAGCAGCCCGTTGACCTCCAGGGTCGGCCGGGCGGTGACCCGTTCCACCGGCGTGTAGCCGGCCTCCCCCCACAGGGCGGGCGCGCCGGTGTGGCGGAGATAGAAGGCTTCGTCCATGGGCAGGCGGGCCAGCTCCGCTCGTTCCTCCTCGCTCAGGGGGCGGACCCGGTCGTAGAACCCGGGAAGGGTGACCCGGCCATCGGCGTCGTGCATGCCGGCGATCAGCTCGCAGAGGACCTGGGCCGGGTTGTGGACCACGCCGCCGTAGAGGCCGGAGTGCAGGTCGTGGGCCGGCCCGTAAACCCGCAGCTCGAAATAGGCCAGGCCCCGCAGCCCGTAGGTGATGGTCGGCAGGTCCGGGGCGATCATCCCGGCGTCCGGGTTGAGGGAGATGGTGGCCCGGAGCCGATCGGCATGGGCGGCGAGAAAGGCCGGAAGGTGGGGGGAGCCGATCTCCTCCTCCCCCTCGATCAGGAACTTCACGTGGACGGGGAGGGGGCCGCTGCGAGCGACGGCCTCGAAGGCGGCGATGGCCGCGATCACTTGGCCCTTCATGTCCGAGGCCCCACGGGCGTAGAGGTTCTCCCCCCGCACCGTGGGCGCGAAGGGCTCGCTCTCCCATTCCTCCAGCGGGTCCGGCGGCTGCACGTCGTAGTGGCCGTAGACCAGCACTGTGGGGGCGTCGGCCCGCGCCGCCGGGGCCTCCCCGTAGACCACGGGGTGGCCTTCGGTGGGTATGATTTCCACCTGCTGGGCGCCGGCCGCCTGCAGCCGTTCGGCGGTCCAGGCCGCGGCCCGCTCCATATCCGCACGGTGGGCCGGGTCGGTGGACACCGAGGGGATGCGGAGGAAGTCCTTCAGTTCCTCTAGGAAGCGATCCCGGTTCCGCCGGACGTATTCCAGGGCCTGCTGGCGTGGCTCCCTCATCGATGGCCTCCTGAGCGGAAGATCTCAGAGATCTCTGGTCGCTGGAGTCGCCTCAGGATGAGCGACCCCGCCGAACCGGGCGGCGATCTCCTCTGAGGAAGGATACGCCTCGCAGCCCATGTAGGCCGCCAGGGTGGGGTGCACGGCGCGGATGGCCTCATAGATGCGCATGGCGATGTAGCGATAGGCGAAGTGGCCGTTGGGACCACCCCGCAATCGGCACAAGTGATAGGCTTCCCGCAGGTTCATGGTCATCAGCACCCGCCGGTAGACGGCGTTGGGCAGCACGTAGGCCGCCGCCTCCCCGAGGGCCGGATGCATGCGCTCCCACAGCGCCATGGCCGCCTCCACGGCTGCCCGATACGCGGCCCCCAGGCCGGCTTCCTCGATCGCCCGGGGGACCGCGTAGCCATAGGCGGCGGTCAGGGCCTGGGGCGTCTGGGTCATCATCCGGTGCCGCTTGAGATCATAATAGGCGCCCTCGTCCATCAGGCAATCGAAGGTGTAGACGATGTGCTCCAGCTCCCGGACGGGCGGGTCGAAGGGGCCGCGGCCGCCCAGGGCGGCCTCCAGAACCTCCCGCCGTTCCTCCGGGCGCATCGCCCGGACCTGCCGGAGGGCTCCTTCGTAGCTGAGGGCCCGGAACCGGTAGAGGCAGGCGGCGATGAACCGGACCTCGGCCTCCGGGTCCCAGGCGACCAGCCGGACCCCGTCGCGGGGTTCGGGGTCTTCGGGGAGGGCGCAGGCCCATTGCCCGAGGCGCTCCGCGGTGGCCTGGAGGTAGGCGTTGGGCTCGGCGTATTTGAGCAGGGTGGGGACCTCCCGGAGGGCAGCGGCCTTCACCGTGGCGGCGATCTCCCGGACCTCGGCGAGGGGGTGGGAGAGCCATTTGCAGAGGCCGTGCTCCAGGGCGCGGGCGTTCACCGTCATCCCGACGTTGGTCAGGGTAGCGGTGGGCAGCAGGTAGCGGCAGGCGTCCATGGCCCGGATCCGCAGGCGGGTGCGGTAGGTCCGCTCGTTCTCCTCCGGACGGCGGGGGAACCAGCCCTCCACCACGCGGCGGACCGGCTCCAGGGTTTTGTGGTAAGTTTCGAAGAGCCGCGTCACCGTCTCGACGTAAGCCTCCCGGGAGGGAGAGGCGGCGATCTCCGGCGGCAGGTAGAAGGCCTCCCGGTCGAGGATCTGAAAGCGGGTGGACTTCTCGGTGAAGGAGGCCAGCCGCACCCCTTCGATGGCTTCGGCGGCCAGCCGGGAGATGTTCTCGAAGGCGATGTGGAGGACGGCGTGCTCGGCCACCGAGGCGTGGCCGTAGCCCACGACCCATTTCTCGTGGAACTGGGCGACGGACTCGTCGCTCAGGCCCTCGGCGATGACGTCGAAGGGTTCGGGGCTACGGCTGGTCTTGGCGAAGGCCACAGCGATGACCTCCGGCCGGTATTTTCGCGGGTCCAGCAGGTAGATCCGCCGCTCCCGCACGCCGTTCCTCCTTTCCGGGTCAGGCATCGCCCTGCCATGCTATCACAAGGCCGCGCCACGGGGGCCTTGCGAAGAGGCCTTCTGGATGCAACGGATGAATTCGGCCTTAAGATCTCTTCGGCGGGCGGTCGGCCTTGGGCGTCGAATGAATTCGACCTTGGGAGGCCTTCGGCCAACGGTTGGCCTGCGCCGACCGAAAAGGCGTTCTTTGCATTGGTGGAGGCCGATTTCCAAGCGGAGAGAGAGCGTATCCCGGTTCTCCACGGAGAGCATGCCACATCGGTTATGATTGAGGAGGGAAGCCATCCCGCGCGGCCCGGGCCGCCGGGGCGCGCGACCTTCCATCCGGCGAGGTGGCCCATGCGCGCGGTGGAGATCATCGAGAAAAAGCGCGACGGCGATGAGCTGCGCTCGGAGGAGATCCGGTTCTTCGTTGAGGGTTTCACGCGCGGGGAGATCCCGGACTATCAGGCCGCCGCTTTCCTGATGGCCGT
>JAGHYO010000168.1 GCA_017743605.1 Thermoflexus sp.
TCCCCAGGCCCCCCCGTCCCTCTCCTCGCAGACCCTGAGGATGGGATCACCGCGGAAGCCTCGGAGAGCCGGCCGGACTCGCCCCGGATGCCTAGCCGGCTCTCTTCTATCAGGGGATCCGCCACATCCTCGCCCTCATGGGAGGATGATCCGAACCGAGGCGATCTAAGTGGGATCGTTATGCTGATACTGGATGTTCACCACCGGTTCATCTTTCTGGAAGAACAGATTCCTCACCTGGCCGTATTGGGTCGGCACTCCCAGGACCTGCCATAAGACTCTACCCTCTCCTGAACACTCATTCGAGTATCAGGGACGATCCGCGCGGAGGTCACATCGAGGTTGAAAGCATCCGGGGGAAGAGGAAGATCCGGCTGGATGGTGGGAGTGGACCGCACACGTTCCTCTGAAGAGGTCGGGTTGGGGGAAACCGCCGGACGAGCACACGCGAGGACCCACCCGGAAAGCGTAATCACCAGCCCCAAAGGGCGCGCATTCAAGAGATGCATATTCGCTTCCTACGGAACGGGTTTCCGAACCCCCTGCAGACAGCGTCCGAACCTCTCTGCGCCCTTCAGAGCCAGGGCTCCAGAGCTGTAACGTTTTCGCATAGAATGATAACTTAGATTGTCCTATGGACCCCTGCGCTCCCGCTGGGAGACTCCGGTGCCTTGATCATTTGGTCGGAGGGTGAAAGCATGGATGTGTTGCTGATCCTACACAACGTCTGGCGGTGGGTGGTTCTGATCGTCGCCCTTCTCGCCCTTTACGGGCTGATCCGCACGCGTCCGGCAATCAACCTCCCTACTGCGCTGGCCCATGCAGTCCGCTGGTATCCTGTAGTCCTGGACATCCAGGTCGCCCTGGGGGTCCTGCTCTGGCTGGCCCAGCGGTGGGGCGCGGTGCCCCTCACGCCGATCCAGGTGATCCATCCGGTTTGGGGGCTGCTGGCGGTGGGGGCAGCCCACGGGGCTGCGGCTTTCCGGCGGCGGGAAAACCCGACCCGGGCCCGGGGGATGCTGGTTGCTTATGGCCTCTCGCTGCTCTTGGTGCTCATCTCCCTGGCCAGCGTCGGGGCTTTCCCCTTCGGGCAGCGCTAGGAGGAAAACTCCTTCTGCCGGCGGAAAACCCTGAGGAGCCCACCGTGCGGGTCCTGGTTCAGCGCGTTCGTCAGGGAGCGGTCCACGTGGGCGGGGAGACCGTGGCCCGGATCGGCCCGGGGGTGGTCTTGCTGGTGGGCGTCACCCACACGGACACGCCCGCGGAAGCCGAATGGCTGGCGAAGAAAGTGAGCCACCTGCGGATCTTTGAGGACGAGGCCGGGAAGATGAACCGCTCGCTGAAGGATGTGGGCGGAGAGGCGCTGGTGGTCTCCCAGTTCACCCTGTATGCGGACCCGTATGAGGGACGCCGCCCCAGCTTCATCCACGCCGCCCCGCCGGAGCACGCCCGACCCCTCATCGAGCGCTTCGCCGATGCCCTCCGCGCCGAGGGCGTCCCGGTTCAGATGGGGGTCTTCGGAGCCCAGATGCTGGTGGAGATCCACAACGATGGCCCGGTCACGATCTGGCTGGAGCGCGCTGCTCCTGAGCTCCCGGCGTCCGGGCGCTCGTGAAGGACGGAACTGGGACGCCAGGCGCCTCCGCATCCCCATCCCCCATGGGGAGATATCGGGATGAGCGCCCTGTCTCGTATCGTCCGCGCGGCGGGCCTGCTGACCGTCGCCTATGTGGCGAACGGCCTGCTGGCCCTCCTCCGCCAAATCCTGATCTACAGCACATTCGGCACCTCCCAGGAGCTGGATGCCTACTGGGCGGCCTTCCGGATCCCGGATCTCCTGTTCACCCTGCTGGCAGGGGGCGCGTTGGTCTCCGCTTTCCTGCCCGTTTTCACCGCTCACCTTGCCCAAGGGCGGGAGGAGGCGGCGTGGCGGCTGGCCGACGCAGTGCTCACCAGCGTGGCCCTGGTGGTCAGCGGCCTCTCCGTGCTGGCCGGCCTGCTCGCCCCCACGTTGGTCCGCTTCATGCTGGCCCCGGGGGTCCTGCCCGCGCAACAACAGCTCACCGCCTTCCTGATGCGCGTGATGCTGATCACGCCGACGGTGTTCGGGGTGAGCGGGGTGGTGATGGGCATCCTGCAGGCGCATCAGCGGTTCCTCTGGATCGCCTTGGCCCCCTTGATGTATAACCTGGGGATCATTTCGGGGGTGCTGTTCCTGGTGCCCTCCCGAGGCGTCCAGGGGCTCGCTGAAGGCGTGGTGCTGGGCGCGCTGCTCCACCTTCTCGTCCAGGCCCCAGGGTGGCGGCAGGCGCGGGGGCGCTACCGGCCCCGCCTAAGCTGGCGCGACCCGGGCGTCCGCGAGGTCATGGTCCGGATGGCTCCCCGGATGCTGGGCCTGGCCGCAGTGCAGGTCAACTTCCTGGTGAACACGCGGCTGGTCTCCGGCCTGGGGGCCGGGTATCTGGCGGCGTTGAACCTGGCCTGGCAGCTGATGCTGCAGCCGCAGATCATGCTGGCCCAGGCGGTGGCCACGGCCGCCTTCCCCACTTTCTCGGCCCTGGCCGCCCGAGGCGAGCGGGAGGCCTTGCGCCGGACCTTGGTGGAGACCCTAGGGCTCCTGCTGGGGGTGACGCTCCCTATTGCAGCAGGGATGCTTCTCCTGCGGCAGCCGCTGATCGCCGTTCTCTTCCAGCGGGGGGCCTTTGGGGAGGCCTCGACGGAGCTCACTGCGCAGGCGCTGCAGTTCTACGCCCTGGGCCTTCCGGCCCACGCCGGGGTGGAGGTGCTGGCGCGGGCGTTCTACGCCCTTCACGACACCCACACGCCGGTGGGGATCGGGGTGGCCACAATGGCCCTCAATGTCCTGCTCAGCCTGGCCTGGATCGGCCCCCTCCAGCATGGGGGGGTGGCCCTGGCCAACACGGTGGCCACGACCCTGGAAGGCGGGCTGCTGCTGGGGCTCCTGGCTCGGCGGCTGGAGGGGATGGAGGTCCACCGGTGGGGGCGTTCGGTGGGGCCAGTGGCTGTTGCGACGCTGGCGATGGGCCTGGTGCTGTGGCCGATGGCGCCATGGGCGGCCCACCACGGATGGCTCGGGCTGGCGCTGGCCGGGCTCGCCGGGGTCGGGGCCTATGGCCTGACCCTCCACGGCCTGGGCGTCCCCTGGGTGCGCTGGTTGCGTCGCTGGCGCGCCATGTCCGCGCAATGAATTTACCGGAGGGAGAGAAGGTGATCGTCGAGCGCGTGGGGCTCCGGGTGATCCAGATGCCCCTGAAGGAGCCTTTTGAGACCTCTTTTGGGCGGGAGCATCTGCGGGAGGCCATCCTGGTCACCGTGTACGCAGACGGCTTGGAGGGCTGGGGCGAGGTGGTGGCTTCCCGCGATTTTGGATATTCCTACGAGACCACGGAGACCGCCTGGTATGCGCTGCGGACCTTCCTGATCCCGGCGGTGCTGGGGCGGGAGATCCCGGATGTGGAGGCCGTGGCCCGCATCGGGGAGCGGCTCCGGGGGCATCCCATGGCCCGGGCTGGGCTGGAGGCCGCCTTCTGGGACCTCTTCGCCCGCCAAGCGGGCCTCCCCCTCGCCCGCTACCTCGGCGGCGTCCGCGATCGGATCCCGGTGGGGGTGAGCATCGGGCTTCAGCCCAGCGACGCCGAGCTCCTGGAGAAGATCCGGGGCTATCTGGAGGAAGGATATCGCCGGATCAAGGTGAAGATCAAGCCGGGCCGCGACGTGGAGATGATCGCCGCCATCCGTCGGGCCTTCCCGGAGATCCCGCTCATGGCCGATGCCAACTCCGCTTACACGCTGGAGGATGCCGATCGCCTGGCCGCGTTGGACGAATTCGGGCTGATGATGATCGAGCAGCCCCTCCACTGGGATGATCTGTATGAGCATGCCCTCCTGCAGGCCCGGCTGCGCACGCCCCTCTGTCTGGACGAAAGCATCCACAGCGCGCGCCATGCTCGTGCCGCTCTAGAGCTGGGATCCTGCCGGATCATCAACATCAAGCCCGGCCGGGTGGGCGGCCTGCTGGAGGCGCGGCGGATCCACGATCTCTGCCATGCCCAGGGCGTCCCGGTGTGGTGCGGGGGGATGCTGGAGACCGGCATCGGGCGGGCGGCCAACGTCGCCCTCGCCTCCCTCCCCGGTTTCACCCTTCCGGCGGATCTCTCGGCCAGCGACCGATATTACCCTGAGGATCTGATCGACCCGCCCTTCGTCCTTCAGCCGGATGGGACGCTGGCGGTGCCCACCGGGCCCGGCCTGGGGGTGGCAGTCGACTGCCGGCGGGTCGATCGGGTAACCGTGCGGATGGAGGCCTTCCGCGCTTGAGGGGCTTTTAGAGGATCTCAGGGGGCCGGTATTCTCCCCAGACCCGGCGCAGCACGCTGCAGATCTCCCCCAGGGTGGCGTCGGCGGCCACCGCTTCCACGAACAGCGGCATGAGAGGCTCCTCGGGCCGGCGGGCGGCCTCCTCGATGCGGCTCAGGAGCGCGGAGATCTGCTCCCCATCCCGGCGGGCCCGCAGCGTCTGTAACCGGGCCCGCTGCGCCTCCTCAATGGCCGGATCCACCTTCAGCCGTTCTAGCTCCGGGTGCTCCTCCTCAACCTGGAAAGCGTTCACGCCCACGATGATCTGCTCTCCGGACTCGACGGCCTTCTGGGCCTGGTAAGCTGATTCGGCGATGGCCCGCTGGATGTAGCCGGTCTCGATGGCCCGCAGGGCTCCGCCCAGGGCCTCAATGTGGTCAATCTCCTCCCGGGCGCGGCGCTCGATCTCCGCCGTCAGGTGTTCGATGACGTAGCTGCCCGCCAGGGGGTCGATGGTGTCCGCCACGCCCGATTCATAGGCGAGGATCTGTTGGGTGCGCAGGGCCACCCGAGCGGATTTCTCAGTGGGCAGCCAGAGCGCTTCGTCCATCGCGTTGGTGTGGAGAGACTGGCATCCTCCTATGATGGCGGCTAGGGCTTGGATCGTCACCCGGATGATGTTGTTCTCAGGCTGCTGGGCGGTGAGGGTGCTGCCGCCTGTTTGCACGTGGAAGCGGAGCATCATCGCCTCGGGGCGGTTGGCCCCCAGGCGCTCCCGGGCCAGGCGGGCCCAGAGCCGGCGGGCGGCGCGGAACTTGGCCACTTCCTCCAGGAAGTGGTTGTGGGCGTTGAAGAAGAACGAGATCTGGGGGCCGATGTCGTCGATGGAGAAGCCAGCGCGGGCGGCCGCCCGCATATACTCCAGGGCGTGGGCGAAGGTGAAGGCCACCTCCTGGACCGCCGTGGCGCCGGCCTCCCGGATGTGATAGCCGCTGATGCTAATGGGGTTCCAGTTCCGCACGTGCCCATAGCAGAAGGCGATCACGTCCACAGTCAGCCGCATGGAGGGCTCGGGCGGGAAGATGTAAAGGCCGCGGGCCACATATTCTTTGAGGATGTCGTTCTGGACCGTGCCCCGCAGCTGCTTCC
>JAGHYO010000169.1 GCA_017743605.1 Thermoflexus sp.
CCTGCGGGTGAGCGGCGAAGGCACCTGGGCGCTCCCCCTCCCGCGTTCCCGGGCCTTGGCGTGAGGTGAAAGGAGCTGCTGCGGTTTCATTTGGAAATCATCGTTGGGGAAGCTGCCCTGCCGACTGGAACGATCGCTTCCGCCGCTACCGCTCCTGGGGTTCGGCGGGACTGCAACGGGAGTGAAGAATTCCGCATCTCTCGACTTCCTCGAACCAGCGCTCATCCGGCCTGCTGGATAAGAAGCTGACGAAGCCATCCCATCAGGTCGCCGGGAGTGTCCACCCGTAAAGGAAGCGCATCGGGCGGGAGGGTCAGGAAGTGGCGCGCATCGTGAGTCACCAGCCAGTCTGCCCTGGCCTCCAACGCCTCTGCCAGGATCCGCGCGTCAGGTGGATCAGATATCCACTGGAGGGCCTGCTCCAGGGCTTTCGGGCTGGCCTCTGGGGTCATCTCCACGTGGGCTGTGTTTAGCAGGAGGGCCAGGTCGGAGAGAGAACCGGGAGCTTTGCGGCGCACGACCTCTTCGCATTCCCGCAAGACCTGGGGCCTACCATCAGGCGCAGGTAACCGATTTCGCCCAGGCGCAGGGCCATCCGCGCGCCTCCCTGGGATGAGAGGACGGCGGCGAAAATCACGCTGGTATCCAGGAAGACCTTAGCGAACGGCGGATTCACTCCGGATCTCGCGCAGGGTGTTCAACATGGTCTCCAGGTTGATGCCCTGGGCGCGCCACTGCGCGGCCAGCGGGTCCACCAGGCGGTCTGTCTCCAGAATCTGGGGGACCAGGACCAGTGCGCCATCCAGGTCCAGTAGGGTCAGGATGCTGCCCTCCCGGATCTTCAGGCTGCGGCGCACCGGTGCGGGCAGGGTGATGACGCCCCGCTTGGTCACCCGTACCGGATAGCTCCTCATCGCCCACCCCTCCGCTGATGGGATTCCTGCATCGCAGGGTATCTGAAAATCCGTCCGTGTCAATGTCGGTGCATCGGGTGGTCCGAACGGAAAGACCGGCGGGTGAGCGGCGAAGCACCTGGGCGCTCCCCCTCCCGCGTTCCCGGGCCGTCTGGACAGCCTGGGATCGGCGGACGCACGCATCTTTGTGATATCATTGGGTTTGAGGGATCTGATCGGCAGGGGCGGAACCGGCGGAGCGGGCGATGAGCGTTTCGCGAGCGCGCTTGCGGGCCCGGGTGCTGGAGCATCTCCGGTCCCTGGGGTTTGAGGTGGATGCCGGGAGTCGGGGCCTCCTCACGCTGCGGGCGCCGGAAGGGAAAGATGCCCTGCGCCGGCTGCATGCGGAAGCGCGCCGCTTCATCCTCCGCAGGCATCAGGAATGGATCCGCTGGGCCTGGCCGAGGCTCTCCCCCTACTTCGCCCGGGGAGAGCAGATCATCCCCGAACGGATCCGGCCGGTTCTGGTGGAAGTGGTCGAACCGTGGCAGGCGGATCTCTTCCGCCTGGCCCGCCTCACCTGGTCTCTTCCCTATTCCAAAGGCTATGGCAGAAGATTGCGCTTCCTGATCCTGGATGCGGGAAACCGTGCGCCGTCCGGACATCCTTTCCTCATCGGCATCCTGGCCCTCCAGTCTCCTCCCCTTTCCTTCCCTCCCCGCGATCGGCGTTTCCGGTATCCGCCCGGGCGCAAGGTGGAGCTGGTCAATCAGACCATGGACATCCAGACCCTGGGGGCGATGCCGCCGTATAGCGATCTCCTGGGCGGAAAGCTGGTCGCCCTGGCTGCGGCCTCGAACGAGGTGCGCCGGGCCTATCAGAGGAAATACGGCGGCCGTCGGACGGAGATCGAGGGACGGATCCTGCCGGCGCATCTGGTGGCGCTGACGACGACCAGCGCCTTCGGACGGTCCAGCCTGTATAACCGCCTTCAATATCGCGGCGAGCCGATCGCGATTTCCCTGGGTTACACCGAAGGCTACGGGACCTTTCATCTGGAGGTCCTGTATCCGCTCTTTCGAGAGTTTCTGGAGGCTCATGGGGTTTCCACGAAAGGCGGCTATGGGGTGGGGCCGCGGATCAAGTGGCAGACCTGCGTGCGGGCGCTGGAGCGGCTGGGGCTTCCCCGTTCTCTCCTTCGGCATGCGCTCCGTCGGGAGGCCTTTCTTTTCCCGCTGATCCACAACCTGGAGGACTACATGGAGGGGCGGGCGGCGGAGCCCCTGTATCGGGATCTCCCCTTTGAGGATCTGGCCGCTTACTGGCGGGAGCGCTGGCTGTTGCCCCGGGCGGGTCGGGTGAACGGATGGCATGCGTGGGAGCCGGAGCGCCTGCTGGATCTCCTGATTGTGGATGAAGGAGGATAAAGACGATGATGCCGGAGGCGGAGCGGCCTTTCGCAGAGCTCCCAGCGGGCCTGGTGGAGGAGCTCCTCGGGCAGTCCAGCGCGCTCAGCCAGCATGTGGGGGAAGAGCTTCGGGCTCTCCGGGCGGCGCGCCAGGGGCGCCGGCAAGCGCTCAGAGAAAACGGCCTCTTGCAACGGGAAGGCGACCTGCCGGCCGTTCCCGTCCCCACCACCTGCGGGGTGGATGGCGCCTACGCGGTGGAGCGGCTCATCGCCACGGACCTGGTCGCAGCGGTGGCGGTGGCGGTGGAAGGCCTGACACCTCCCTCAGAGACACGGCACTGGCCGGAGCCCCGGCATCGGGCCTACATGCAGACGGAACGACATGAGGAGGAAACCGGCACGCTGGCCCGCGCGGTGATGATCGGCATGGAGCTGGAGCTGGCCGTTCAGGCCCCTCACGATGTGGTCTTCCTGGATGGCTCCCTCACCACTCCCCTGATCTACTTCAACCAGGCAATGAATCGGGCCCGGGAGGCGCCGGATCTTCGCTTGACCGAGTTCCTGGTGAAGCATATGGAGGGTTACCTGCTTGCCTATCGGGATGTCCTGAAGGCGCAGCGAACCGATCGGGCATGGATCGGCGTGCCCAAATACTCGGTGCGGCGGGAGATCGGGAGGCAGCTCGGATGGCCGGAGCGCCTGGATGACCGAGCACTGCTGACTGGATTGCTGGAGCCTGGGGAGTTTACCGCCCCACGCCCCTTAGAGCCTCCCCGGCAACCCTGGCACCTTCAGCTAGAACTGCTACCCGATCCCATCCGGCCGGGTGTAGAGAAGCTGCGGGATGAAATCCTCAGCCTGCTCAACGAGATTCAAGTCGCCTATTACCGCCCTCGAGCCTGGCTACCGGCAATCCGGCTGGAGATGAGCAGTTCCATCGCTGGAAATAAGGCCCGGCTGGCTTCCGTTATCCAAGCCCTTCGCTCTCAGAGCGCCGCTCCCGGGATTCTGGAGCCCTATCCCATTTATTTAGCCGACCGGATGGTGAAGCACCTGGGCCGGGCTATCCCTGCCCTGCGGCAGGTGATGACCCAGCAGCTAGCGGAGACCTGGACTGGGGATGTAGACGAGATCTTTCTAAACCTGCACGGGTATCGCACGGAAAGCGGCCGATAGGGCCCTTCGGGAAAGGAGACCGGAGGATGACAGAGCATACCCTGGATCGGCAGATCGATCAGGCGGAGCGCATCGGTGTGGTGGGCTCGCCATCGTCCACCTCAGAGCTGGCGCTGGACATCCTGGCCAGCGCGGTGAGCCGCAAACTGGTGGGTGAATTCGCCCTCTTTCGCTTCCAGCAGGACGGCCAAAGCCACTACGCGCTCGGACAGATCACCGAGATAAGGCTGCGGAACGTCTGGCATGAGGACCCCACCATGCGAAGCCTGATCCGACAGCGCGGCTGGGTGGATGCGGTGAGCGAGCGGCAGGACACCCACCAGGGAGAGATGGCGGTCAGCGCGGTCTTCCGCCGCGATGGGAACACCTACCGCCCCAGCATCCTGGGCACCGTCCCCGCTACCGGCACACCCGTCTATCGGGTGGACGATCCGATTCTGGAGGCCTTGCTGGCTCCCTATCGGCGTCAGCTGTTCTACCTAGGGCGGGTCTACGGCTCCACACCAAAGCTCCCCCTTTGGTTTAAGCACTTCGACAGCGGCCCGGACGGTGCGGGCGAGGCTTATCATCTGGGGATCTTCGGGAAGACGGGCTCCGGCAAGTCGGTACTGGCCAAGATGATCCTCCTGGCCTATGCCCGCTATCCCCAAATGGCCTTGCTGGTCCTGGACCCTCAGGGTGAGTTCGCCAAGGACCTGCGGGGGGAGCCCACCGGAGAATTCAGGCTTCCGATGAAGCAAATCCTGAATCGGCTGGGCAAACCCTTTCAGGTGGTTGGTGTTCGGGATCTGGTGCTGGATCGCTGGGAGCTTTTCGCACGCATCCTGTATGAGAGCCCTTTCTTTGAACAGCTTAGCATCCCGAAGGGCGAAAACCGGGAGCTCGCATGCCAGACCCTGGCCGACCGATTGGAGCGTCAACACGTTCGCTTAGCTGACCTGTATACGCCCCAGGCTTTCCGAACAGCCTGGGCGCTTCTTGAACAAGAATCGGTCCAGAAAGTGTTTTACCGGTCAGATGCATCGCGAGAGCGATTTAAATCCATGCACCAGAGCGCGGATGCCAACGAGTTCTACACGCGTTACTGGCTCCCGGTGGCAAGTTTGTTCCGTGAGGAGCGACAAGGCGCCCAAAAGGTGGATACCTTACTGTATCAGCTTTTCAAACGAGAAGGCGAGAGTCGGCCTCTGGTGGTCATTGACCTGTCGGAGGAGCGTGCCAAAACAGAAGGCCCGGATCCCTCCTCCCTGCCCCTGTTCCGAAGCGCGAACGCGCCTGCTGAATCGTCTGCGATCTTCTGGACGGAGACCGTTCAGGCTCTGGTCATCAAGCGGATCCTCGAGGGGATCCTGCGGGCGGCGGAGTCGGCTTATCGGGAGAGCCGCAGCCTGAACACCCTGGTCCTGATGGACGAAGCCCACCGGCTGGCGCCGCGCGAAGACCCCGATGATTCGGAGAAGAAGGCGGTTCGTGACCTGCTGATCGACGCGGTCCGCACGACCCGCAAATACGGTGTAGGGTGGATGTTCATCAGCCAGACGCTATCCAGCCTGCATCGGGGGATCGTGGATCAGCTACGTATCTTCTTTTTTGGTTTCGGGCTCGGAATGGGTCAGGAGTTCCGCGCCCTCTCGGAGCTGGTCGGGGGACGTAGCCGGGCGCTGGATCTCTATCAGCTGTTCCGGGATCCCCACTCCGCCTTCGATGCCGCCTCCCGGGAGTATTCGTTTATGACCACAGGCCCTGTCTCCCCCCTCTCCTTCGCCGGAACCCCCCTCTTCTTCAACGCCTTCAACCGCGTCGAAGAGTTCCTGGAGGCCAACGGATGGGCGGACATCCACCCATCGTGACAGGCTCACAGTGTCCTGACGGATTAGGAGGTGGAAGGCTATCGCTGTGATCCCGCAAGGAGGAGGCAGAGGATGAGCACGGGAGAAGTGCTGGTGATGGTTTTCGGCCTTCTACGAGGTCTTTTGATGCTTG
>JAGHYO010000170.1 GCA_017743605.1 Thermoflexus sp.
CTCCCCCACCCCGGCCTTTGATTTCTACCCGCAACCGATGTCCACCGCTCCCAACTGTGGGTCGGTCTACATGGAAGGCTACGTCCGGGATGCGGCAGGGAACCCCATCAACGGAGTGTGGTATCGCCTGCGAATGTTCTTCCCTTCTGGCGGGGGGTATGAACAGGTCTGTCTTTCGCCCGGCGATGGGAACTGCGAAGACTACAAGCAGAGCGGGGGCCGGGCCCCCGGCTTGTGGGGGTTTGCTCCGCTGAACCCAGCAGATTATGGCAAGCCCTTCCGGTTCATCATCGAGATCGTAGAAAGCCCGAGCAATCCCCGGCCCCTCTCACCCTCTGTGGTCATCGATCATCAGGATTGCAACCAGGCCGGTCAATACATCTTCGACTGGAAACGACGGTATTAAGGGATCTTCAGGGGTTCGGCGATCCTAAAGCCCGTCGGACCCCTGCCTGAGAAGTTATAGGAAAGGAGTTCCCGCGTGCGCCCGGCAACTCAACGTCTGCGAAGGGCATGGGGGCTTCTGATCCTCCTGCTCCTGCTCGATGCTTGCCGCCCGGCTCCCACCCCCACGCCCACCCCGGTGATCTCGCGGTTGCCTCCCGTCCTGGTCGCCCGCACGCCAGAGCCTGGCCAAGAGGCTACCCCCGAGATGCCCCTGCGGCTGGTGTTCAGCGAGCCGATGGATCGCGCCTCGGTGGAGGCGAACCTCCGGGTGATCCCTGCCATCGCCGGGCGCTTCGCCTGGGAGGCCGGGGACCGCATCCTCCGGTTTATCCCTCAGGCCCCGTGGCAACTCGACGCCGAATATGAGGTTCGCTTGGAGAACGCTCGGGCCCGGAACGGCCAGGCCCTGGCTCGACCGGTGGCCTTCCGCTTCCGCACCGCCTCCCCCCTCGCCGTGGTCGAGGTCATCCCTTCCCCTGATGCTCGGGATGTGGATCCCCGGGCCTCAGTCACTGTGATCTTCAACCGCCCCATCGTCCCGCTGCGCAGCGACCTCGCCCCCGGAGATCTCCCGCAGCCCCTCACCTTCGATCCGCCTATCCGGGGGACGGGGCGGTGGATCAACACCAGCATCTACACGTTCCAGCCGGAGGGCAGCTGGGAGGCCGGGCGAACCTACATCGCGCGCGTGGCCGCCGGGTTGAAGGACCTCTTCGGGGTCACGCTGGAGCGGGATTATACCTGGGCGTTCACCATTCGACGTCCGGCGGTGGTGGATTATGCTCCCCGACCGGGTCAGGTGATGGATCTGGATTTGAAAGCACCGATCTCTGTCACGTTCAACATGGAGATGGAGCGGTCCTCGACCGAGGCCGCCTTCACCCTGCGAGAGGGCACGGAGGACGGCCCGGCGATCCCCGGGCGCTTCGAATGGGTCAGCCGGACGATGGTGTTCCGGCCGGCCGAGCCGTTCAAGCTGGAGACCCGTTACTTCGTCCGTCTGGAGGCCCGCGCCGCGGCCCCCTCCGGAGCCACCCTGGAGGATTCGCTGGCGTGGACCTTCACCACGCCGGCCTACCCCCGGCTGCAGAGCGCCAGCCTGAGCCCCGAAGGACCGAACCGCCTCCGCGTAGATTCCTCCATCGAGCTCCGCTTCAGCTCGGGAGCGATCCGCCCAGAGACCATCTGGCCGAACCTGGGCTTCGATCCGCCTATTTCCGTCACGCAGGTCATCACGAGCTGGAACCCGGAGAACGGGGAGTTCATCCTCTACGCGGACTGGAAGCCAGGGACGGCCTACACCCTCACTGTGGGCCCAGGGATCGAGGATCGCTACGGCAACCGGCTGGATCGCCAGCATGTGTTCACATTCACCGTCGATCACCTGGATCCCCTGGCCTACCTGAACATCGGCAGCCCCTATGCCCCTATCGCTCTGGTGGGAACTTACACGGAGACCACGGCGTTCCTCTCCACCCGCAATCTGGACCGTGTGGATCTCACCCTGTCCCGCTTAAGCATCGCCACGTTCGTCACCATGACCCAGAACCCGGAGGCGGTCTCCCGCTACGTCGCCCCGCCTTCCCAGGTGTTCACCCGATGGACCTTCACGGTCCCCGAGGTGATCACGGACGTCATCATGCTGAACCGCATTCCCCTGGCCGGGCCCGCCCGACGCACGCTCCCGACCGGGCTGTATCACCTGCGCCTCGACGCTCCGGTTTCCCTGCAGGATTGGCCAGGTCGCTATCTGATCGGCGCCGTCGACCTCCACGTGGCGATCAAAGTAGCACCCCAGGAGGCCCTGATCTGGGTCACTGATCTCGCCTCCGGGCGTCCCGTCCCGGGCATCCTGGTCCAGCTCTTTGAGCTCGTCGAAGAGCGCTTAGAGACGCGCGGGCTTGGGACCACGGACGCGGACGGGATCGTGCGCTTCACGTGGGCAGAGCCGGTGCCCCTCTGGCAGATGCGGGTGGCCGTGGCTGGGTCCCCTGGCGGCCGCTTCGGGATCGGGGCCAGCACGTGGTCCGATGGAATCGAGCCATGGGGCTTCGGCATTCCAGCGGATTACGACCCCATGCGCTTCCGGGTCTATTGGCAGACCGACAAGCCCATCTACCGGCCGGGCCAGACCGTCCACTTCAAAGCCATCGTCCGGACGGACGAGGACGCCCGCTACACCCTGCCGACCACCCCTACCTTGCCGATCCGGATCCAGGATCCAGAGGGCCGGGAGGTCTACTCCGCCACCCTCCCGTTGAGCGATCTCGGCACGGCGGAGGGCGCCTTTACCCTGGCGGAAGAAGCGCCGCTGGGCTTTTACGTGCTTATGGCGGACCTGCCGCCGAGCTCCTACGCCCATACGATCTCCTTCCTCGTGGCCGCCTACCGGCGCCCCGAGTTCCAGGTCACCCTGACCGCCGATCGCTCTGCCTACGTGGCCAGCGAGACGATCCAAGCCCTGCTTGAGGCGACGTATTACTTCGGCGGGCCGGTCGCCGGGGCGAAGGTGGAGTGGACCGCGCGCATGCGCCCCTTCTTCTTCGAATACGCAGGGCCGGGCTACTTCTCCTGGTCCGACGTCGATCCTTACAGCGCTTACGAAGGGGAGGGCGAGGAGGTGGTCGCCAGCGGCAGCGGGGCCACCGACGCCCAGGGGCGGTTCCTCATCCGGTTGCCGGCGGACCTGGGCAAGCGCACCGGAAGCCAGGTGGTGATCCTGGAGGCGAGCGTCACCGATCTCAATGACAACGTGGTGGCCGGGCGGACGGAGGCGGTGGTCCACGCAGGACGCTTTTACATCGGGCTGCAGGCGGAGCGCTACGTCGGGGAGGCCGGTCGCCCGCTGAACCTCACGGTGCGGACCGTGGATTGGGAGAGCCGGCCGGTCGCCGGGATCCCGATCGCCTGGACCGCCTATCGCCGGGAGTGGTTCAGCGTGATGCAGGAAACCGACCGCGGCCCCATGTGGACGTGGACCTACAGCGACACGGCCATCGTCAGCGGCACCCTGAGGACGGATGCGGAAGGAAGCGGACGTTTCGCCTTCACGCCTCCAGATCCCGGCACTTATGTGGTGAAGGCCGAGGGGATCGATGGGGAAGGCCATCGGATCCGGAGCGCGGAGTTCGTGTGGGTGAGCGGGCGCGGGACTGTGGCTTGGCGCCAGGAGAACAACGATCGCCTGGAACTGATCGCAGACCGCCGGGAGTATGCCCCCGGGGACACAGCCACCATCCTGATCCCCTCTCCGTTCAGCGGGACGGTCACCGCCCTGATCACCCTGGAGCGCGGGCGGATCCGGCGCTACGAGGTCCGCACCCTGGAGGGGAACACCCCTACCCTATCCGTCCCCCTCACCGAGGACGATGCTCCCAACACCTTTGTCTCCGTCCTGCTCATCCAGGGGGTGACCCGGGAGAACCCGGCACCGTCCTTCAAGATGGGGGTGGTCAACCTCCCGGTGAAGCCAGTGCGGCAGCAGCTCCGTATCGAGCTGATCCCTGACCGCGATGTTGACGCCGGCGTCCGCTACGGGCCGCGGGAGACCATGACGGTGACGGTGCGTACCACCAATGCGGATGGCCAGCCGGTCCCGGCGGAGGTCGCGGTGGCGGTGGTCGACGCCTCCACGCTGGCCCTGGTGGATCCCAACGCCCCGCCCATCCTGGAGGGCTTCTATGCGCGTCGGCCGCTCTCCGTGTTCACCGGCGTGGCGATGATCTACAACCTGAACCGAGTGAACGTGCGGATCGCTCGGGAGCGGAAGGGGGGCGGCGGCGGGGTGGAGCAGGCCTTCGGGGAGATCCGCCAGGAGTTCCCGGACACCGCTTACTGGAACGCCCGTCTGCGGACCGACGCCAACGGGACAGCGACCTTCTCGGTGCAGCTCCCGGACAACCTCACGACGTGGCGCATCCTCGCCAAAGGCGTCACCGCGGACACCCGGGTGGGGGAGGCAACCCGGGATGTGCTCAGCACCAAAGACCTCCTGATCCGTCCCAGCGTGCCCCGCTTCTTCATCGCCGGGGATCGGGTCACCTTGGGCGCCGCGGTGCAAAACGTCACCACCCAGACCTTGTCCGTCGCCGTCCGGCTGGAAGCCCGGGGCCTGGCCTTGGAGAGCCCGGCCGCCCAAGAGGGGACCGTCCCGGCCGGCGGCGCGGCCCGCTTCGAATGGACCGGCGTTGTGCAGCCGGTGGAGGCGGTGGACCTGACGTTCTTCGCAGAGGGAGGCGGCTTTCGGGACGCGACCAAACCCACCTTGACGCGGCCGGACGGCAAGATCCCAGTGTTGCGTTACGTGAGCCTGGAGACGGTGGCCAGCGCCGGGATGCTGGAGACGGCGGAGCCCCGCCTGGAGATCATCGCCATCCCGCCGGAGCCTGAGGTCGTCGGAGGGAGGATGACCCTCCGTCTGTCGCCCTCCCTCGCGGCGGCGGCCTTTGATAGCCTCACGTGGCTTCAGCACTTTGAATACGAGTGCACCGAACAGACCATCAGCCGGTTCCTGCCCAACATCGCCACCTATCAGGCCCTCATCCGCCTGAACCGGATGCGTCCAGAGCTAGAGGAGGCGCTGCGGCAGCAGATCACCATCGGCTTGCAGCGCCTCTACGCGGGCCAGCACGCCGATGGCGGATGGGGCTGGTTCACCTCGATGCAGAGCGATCCGCTGACCACGGCCTACGCGGTCTTTGCCTTGGCCCAGGCCCGGGCGGCAGGGTTCGCCGTCGCTGACGAGGTGATCGCTCGCAGCGTCTCCTTCCTTCGCCGATCGCTGGAGGCGCCAGCGGATCTGCCGGAGTGGAAGGCGAACCGACAGGCCTTCATGCTCTTCGCCATGGCCGAGGCCGGCACGGGCGATGCGGGTCGGATCGTCGCCCTGTGGGAGGCGCGGAAAGAGCACCTGGCCCTCTACGCCCGCGCCTTCCTGGCCATGGCCCTCGCCCGGGTCCAGCCGGACCATCC
>JAGHYO010000171.1 GCA_017743605.1 Thermoflexus sp.
GGGCGCGTGAGCAGGGCCTCCACGGCCCAGGCCATCTCCAGCCCCTCGATGAGGATGAGGGCGACCGAGCCCCGGGCCAGGAGCGCCCGCATCCCCTCCACCAGGGCGGGGGTCCGATATCGGAAGGCGAGATCGGGCCGCGAGGAGGTCAGCAGCTGGCGCAGCCGGACTGGGAGGGGACGCGGGCGCCATGGGAAAAGACGGATCTCATGGGCCAGGGCCTGCCAGGAGGGAGGCGGCGACCCTGGGCGCTCCGAGAGGGCCAGCACGGTGACCGGCCCCAGCCGGGCCAGTCGACGTAGCACGTGGAAGGCCCGGATGGAGCCTCCTTTGTTGGGCGGATCCGGAAGCTCGGGGGCCAGGAACAGGATCACGCTGTGACCTCGATCTTGAGCGAAAGTGGGTCGCGGCTAAAGCCGCTCCTACCAAATGATGTTCAGCGGCCAAGGACCCGGCGGTAAACCGCCCAGGTCTCTTCGGCGGCGCGATCCCACGAGAAGGCGGCGGCCCGCTCCAGCCCCTGGCGGCGCATCCGCTCCTGCTGCGCTGTGTCCCCTAAGAGCGCCTCCATGGCTTCGGCCCAGCGCCCTTCATCTTCCGCAGGCAGGATCATCCCGGCCTCCCCCACCACCTCGGGCAGCGCCCCTTGATCGCTGACCACCACCGGGGTGCCGCAGGCCATGGCCTCCAAGGCGGGCAGGCCGAAGCCCTCATACAGCGAGGGGAAGGCCAGGAAGGCCGCCCCGTTGTAGAGGACCGCCAGCGTTTGATCGTCCGGCCCCTCGATCCAGTGCAGGTGATCGGTGAGATGCAGGCGGTGAGGCCACTCCAGGATCTCCTGATACAGCCAGCCTCGGCGGCCCGCCAGCACCAGGGGCGGGGCGTCCGGACGGCGCTCCCGCAGCTGGGCGTACGCCCGCAACAGCATCGGGATGTTCTTCCGGGGCTCCCAGGTCCCGACGAACAGCACATACCCCGGCTTCAGGCCCAGGCGCGCCAAAGCCTCCCGCACCCGCTCCCGAGGGAGGGGGCGGCACACGGCGCTGGCCCCCTCATAGATCACGGTGATCCGCTCCTCTGGGACCCCCAGGTGAGCGATGAGATCCGCCCGGGTGGTCTGGGAGACAGCGATGATATGATCGGCCACGGCCACCGCCCGCTCGATCTGCCCGGCGTAGTAGCGCCGGCTTTCCCCGGTCATGAAGTCGGGATATTTCAGGAAATGCAGATCGTGGATGGTGATCACCTTCCCGAAGGATCCGGAGAACGGGGGGATGAAGTCGGGGCTGTGGAGCAAGGCCACCCGCCGTAGGCTCACCTCCAGCGGCCACACACGCTGCTCCCAGCGATGATGCGGAGGGGTCCAGGCATGGGCGACCCGCACCTGAGGCCCGGCGGCCCAGGTGTTAGGATCCTTGCGACTCTGGAAGACCACCAGGCGGACGTCGGGGTCATGGATGACTTGGGGGAGTCGGGCGGCCAGCTCCAGGATGTAGCGGGCGATGCCTTCCCGTCGATACGCCAGCAACCGGGCATCCAATCCGATCCGTATCATCGGGACGCTCCGTCCTCCTCCGGCGGGATCCCCCGGCCACCACCCCGGTCGGGATGGAGGAAACGCAGAGGCGGGGAGGGCTCCTCTTCCGTTGAGCGGGCGGCCCGTCGTTCCATCTCCGCCAGGACCATGGCCACCGCCTCGATGGCCGCCCGCTGCTTGCGGTAGAGATCCGACTCGCTCAGGGCCAAACGCTGGGCGATCTCGCGGACCTTGCGGCCCTGGAGGAAACGCAGCTGCAGCAGGTTGTAGAGCAGCCATTCCGGCGCTGTCAGCTTGCGCTCCCCATCCGGGCGGAGCCGCTCGATGGCCTCCGCCAGCACGGCCCGCAGGGCGCGGATGGGGTTGCCATCGTGGGCCTCCATCGCCTGCTGGACCACCCGCAGCTGCAGCAGGGGGCTCTGGAGCAGCCGGGGACCACCCCAGTAGTGTGCAAGAGCATCCCGGACCCAGGTGGTGAACTCCGGATGCTCGATGAGGGAGGGGGCAGAGGGCCCCTGCTCCGCCCACCGCAGGCGGCGGGCCTCCTCAGCCACCTGCTCCAGAGCCTGTAGGGCCCGTTCCTGGATCAGCCGGTCCTCCAGGGCGGCAGCGGCCCGGGCGATCCAGACGGGGAGGACTTCGTGGAGGACCTCCGGGGAGACCTCGGCGGGTGGGGCGGCCACGGCGATGGCCCCCAGGAGGACCCCTTCTGCCCGGCTCCGCAACGGCCACACCCAGAAGCCGTCCGTCCGTATCGGTCCGTTGTAAGAAGGCCCCACACCGGTGAGGGTGGCGTCGATCGAGGCGTGTTCAATGGCGCCAAAGGCCGCCACCGGCTCGACTCCCTCGGGAGTGCGCCGCACCACGAACCCGGTGGGCGAGCGGAGGTTCTCACAGATCAGAGCGAGGATCCCCTCCAGGAACTGCCGCAGATCCCGGGCGGTGATCATCGCCTCGCTCAGCCGGCGCATCCGCGCCAGCTCCGAGACGTCCCGCCGCAGGAACAGCCACTCGAAAAGGGGACGGATCCCGTCGCTGATCAGCTCGTAGCTCACAATGGTGCCCACGGCGGCCAGGGGGAGAAGAAGCGCCAGGGGCAGCCCCAGGGCGTCGCTCAGCCGGCTGACCCCAAACATCACCAGGGCCACCAGGGTGGCCAAGACCGGCCCGCGCAGCAGGTAGGTGATCCAGCGCTGCTTGACCACCCGGTCCGGCACCAGCACATCCACATAGGCGACGGCGTAGACCATGCCGAACAGCATCGTCCCGATGATCAGGTTGCTGATCCCCACCATCCCCCAGAAGACCAGGGGGAACACCGGAAGGGTCCGCCCCGCCAGAAGCAAGTAAGGGAAGACCCCGACGGCGGGGGCGGTCATCGTGAGGGCCAAGTAGGTCATCCGCCGCCGGTGGGTGGAGATCAGCGTGCGCTGGCGAACCCGCCAGACATTCATCACTCCCCATCCCACCCCTCCGATGAAGTAGATCAGAAAGAGGGGGAAGAGGGGACCCGCCCACAGACGAAAGGCCTGTCCATCTCCAGTCCCATCGTGGACCAGGAGATCGCTCGACTGGGCGAGCAGGAACCAGAAGAAGGCCAGGGCGTAGGCCGCCCGGACCGCCCAGCGACGCCATGGGGAGAAAGAGCCGGTGCGCTCCAGCAGGGCATCCGTCAGGTGAGCATAGGCCGCCGGGGCGATGGCGATGCCCAGCCATTGCAGCCGGAGCCACGGCTCCGCGGACCGGGGATCGGCCACGAAGAAGAGGACCAGGTCGCCCAGGTAGACGATGGAGACCGAGGCCAGCAGCCACGCCGCCCCCCGGGCGCTCCGGCTCTGGAAGTAATAGGCGAGCAGGTAGACCAGCAGGGAGAAGGCGGCGATGAGCAGCGCGGCGACGATGACGAAGTTGATTTGGATGATCAGGTCGAGCGGATCTGTTCGAGCCATCGCTGAATGCGCTGGATCATTGCCCGGCGCCGGCCGGTATAGCGGTGGTCTCCCCCATCGATGAGAGCCAGGTCGGTGTTCAGCCCGGCCCGGTGATGGAGGGCCAGGCTCTGGCGGTGATGCACCACCGGGTCCGCGGTCCCGTGGACGATGAGGAGCGGCCGCGGGGAGAGCCGATCGACCACCTCCACCGGCTGAAGCCCTTCCGCGCAGGCCTGCAGGTCCTCCCGCAGGCGCTCCACTGTCATCCCTTTCATGAAGCGGACCCAGTCGGCGAGCATCGCCTCATCCGGCGCCCAGGCGCGCAGGTCGCTCACTGTGGAGAGCGTGATCAGCGCGAAGGGACGGGGGTCCTGGGCCGCGGCGAGCACTGCAGCCCATCCCCCGATGCTGTAGCCGAGCAGAACCAGGCGATGGAGGTCCACCGCTGGCTGGGCCAGGGCCCAGTCGACGGCGGCCCGGATATCCTCCGCCAGGGTGGTGAGGCGGTAGAAGCCTTCGCTTCCCCAACATCCCCGATAGTGGAAGACCAGCACGTTCCACCCCGCATCCCGCAGGGCATCGGCTAGGTCCAGGTTGAGCTCCACGCCAGCGATGCCGTGGGCCATCACCAGCGTGGGGTGGGGTCCCTCCCCATCCGCCCGGTAGAACCGCCCGAGCAACCGGCATCCGCCGCTCTCAAAGATCACGCCGCTCAGCATCGCAGGCCGCGTTTTAGTAGGAAGTTCCGGCCGCCGGGGCCGGTCAGTCGATCACCGTCTGGCTCTGCTCCCGCAGATACTGGATCAGGTAATAGGGCCCGCCGGAGCCCCGGCCGGTGGAGCCGCTGGCCTTCCAGCCCCCGAAGGGCTGGTAGCCGGGCCAGGCCCCGGTGGTCGCCCCCGCCGCCCGGTTGACGTAGGTCACGCCGGCCTCGATGTGATCGAAGAACCACTGGATCTCCTCTGGGTCGTTGCTGTAGAAGCCGGCGGTCAGACCGTAGTCCGCCGCGTTGGCGTAGCGCATGGCCTCCTCTAGGGAGTCCACGGTCACAATGCAGGTAATGGGCAGGAACATCTCCTCCTGAAGCAGCGGGTGATCCGGCGGGAGGCCATCGACCACCGTGGGCTCCACGAAGTAGCCCTTGGCGAACTCCCCGTCGGTCAGGACGTTGCCCCCGAAGAGCACCACGCCGTCGCGTCGGAGGATCTCTATATAGCGCTGGAACTTCTCGTAGGCGGTCCGGTTGATCACCGGCCCCAGGAACACGTCCCGTTGGGTTGGGTCGCCGATGCGGATCTTGCTGGTGAGGTCCAGGAACTTCTCCAAGAAGGCGTCCCGCACCGGGCGCTCCACATAGATCCGCGAGGCCGCTGAGCACTTCTGGCCCTGGAGGCCGAAGGCCGAGCGCATGCAGCCCAGGGCCGCCCGGTCCAGATCGGCATGGCGGCTGATGATCGCGGGGTTCTTGCCTCCCATCTCCAGGATGATGGGTTTGGGATGCCGGGTGGAGGCCGCCACCTTGCGGTAGATGGACATCCCCACCTCATAGCTGCCGGTGAAAGTGATCCCGGCCACGTCCGGGTGCAAGACCAGAGGGTCGCCGACCTCGCTCCCGCCCCCGGTGATGTAGTTGAAAGCCCCCTCGGGCACCCCAGCGTCGCGGAAGATCTCATAGAGCTTATAGCCCACGTAGGGGGTGTCCGACGCCGGCTTGAACACCACCGTGTTGCCCGCCAGCAGGGCCGCCCCAGCCGGGCCGCCGGCCAGGGCCAAGGGGAAGTTGAAGGGGGAGATCACCGCCCACACCCCGTAGGGCTTCAGGACGCTGCGGTTGTGGTGCTTGGGGGATTCCTGCTTCATGGGCACGAC
>JAGHYO010000172.1 GCA_017743605.1 Thermoflexus sp.
CCAGAGCGTGCGCATCCACCCCATGGCCTTCTCCATACGCAGATGAGTCCCCTCGTGAAAGGAGCCGCTCTCCCCCGTAACGTGCTAAAATATATGAGCAAAGCCTTGAATCGGGTGATCCGTGCAGGGAACATCCTGCCAAGCGCCCGCCGATGCCATCCCATGACGGAACCCCTCTTTTCCCTCATCGGATCGCCCGAGGCGGCGGATCGGGAGGTGGCGATGGGCAAGACCGGGCGGCCCTTGCGATCCCGCGTGCAGCGGATCCTGACACGAGGCTGGCACTGGTGGCGGCGCCGGGGGATCCTGATCGTCGGCCTGGGCGGGTTGGGCTATTGGGCCTACGTGGAGCCGGTGGTCCTGAACACCTTGATCCTGCTGCTGCGCTTCGCCTTCCAGCTCCTCTTCGCTATCACCTTTGTCATCATTCAATTCGTGGCCCTCTTCTGGTTCATGTCCCGCAGCCGCGTGGAGGTCATCAAGCCCGGTGACCCCAAACAGGTCACCCTGGCGGATTACTGGGGTCAGGAGAACCTGGTGAGCCTGGTCCGGCAGTGGATCGATCTGCTTTCGAACCGGGAGCGCTTCGTGAAGATGGGCGGGCAGTTCATCAACGGCATCCTGCTGGCCGGACCCCCTGGCACCGGGAAGACCATGCTGGCCAAGGCCATCGCCGGCGAAGCCGGCATCCCCTTCATCTCCATAGAGGGCTCCGGCTTCCGCTCGATGTTCTGGGGCGTGGACGTCCTTAAAATGATGTGGTTCGTCGGAAAAGCCCGTAAGCTCGCCCAGGAATATGGGGCGTGCATTGCCTACATTGACGAGATCGATGCGGTGGGCGCCAGCCGGGGCGGGGTGCTTGGGGGCGAGCGGGCTGGCCCTATGGGCTGGCTGGGATGGGGGGGCACCGGTGCCCTCACCCGCCTCCTCTACGAGATGGACGGCATCACCCAGCTCACCCGGTGGGAGCGGATCAAAGGGCGGATCTACCGCCTGCTGAGGAAGCGCCCCCCGCCGCGCAGCTGGCATGTGCTCTTCATGGGTGCCACCAACCGTCCCGACGCCCTGGACCCGGCCCTGGTGCGCCCGGGGCGCTTCGACCGCATCATCTATGTGGATCTGCCGGATCGGGCAGGGCGACGGGAGATCCTCAAGGGCTATCTATCAAAGGTCAAGCACGATCCGAGCATCGACCTCGAGTCCCTGGTGGCCGACACGGCCTGGGCCACGCCAGCCAAGATCATGGCCGCCATCACCAAGGATGCGGTGCGCATTGCCCTGTTCAACGGGCGGGAGTACATCATCCAGCGGGATATCGAGCTGGCCCTCCAGGAACAAGCCATGGGCCTGGAGAACCCCATCGCCGAGATGGATCCCATCCAGCGCCGCCAGGTGGCCTATCACGAGGCCGGCCACGCCGTCGCCCAGTATTATCTGCTGCCGGATGAGCGGATTATCCGTGCCTCCCTGATCCGCCGCACCAACATGCCCGGCGCCCTGGGCTACGTCCACAGCGCCCCCAAGCGGGAGCTGTACACCGTGCCGCTGCGGCGCCTGGTGGCGGAGATCATGGTCTCCTTGGCCGGCCACGTGGCCACGAAGATCTTCATGGGCGAATACTGGACCGGCGCCAGCGCCGACTTCCAGCACGTCCGCCGACGGATCCTGGCCCTGCTGGACCTAGGGTATTTCGGATTCCATCCGATGAAGCCGGAGGAGCCAGATCGTTATCAGGAGATCATCGAACGGTTCTGGGCGGAGTGCGAGGAGAAAGTGGAACGGCTGCTCCGGGAGCACGCCATCGAGGTAGAGGCGGTGACCCAGGCCCTTCTGGAGCGCCATGACTTGTCCGGGAACGAGGTAATCTCCATCATCGAGGCTGCCCGCGCCAGTCAGCCCATCGTCCTTCCAACCCCTCTCCCAGCTCCTTCCTCTCCCTCTGGGACCGCTGAATGCTGAATAAGGAGGGCTGCTCTTTTCAAAGCCTTAGCGTGAGGACCAAAACGCCAGCATGCCATCTCCGAGCCGGCGAGGCGCCAGCCAGCCCGAGGTATGGAGCGCGTAAATCCCTCCCCCTCCGCCCGACTCTATCGCTGTGATCAGGACAAAGCGATCGTCTGGCGACCAGAGGGCGGCGGATGGCCCAAAGGCATCGAAGAAGGAGAGGACCTCCAAGAAAGAACGCGTTGGGATGAACGCTGCTAGCTCCCGTGCTGCCCCCCCGGGGAGCTCGTAGACGCGGGCCTGGAGCAGGACCTGCCCCGAAGCCAGGTCGGCCTCCAGGAGGCGGAACGCCAGCAACTTTCGGCCGTCGCGGGACCAGAAGAGCGCCAGGTTGGACTGGTCGTCCAGCCGGATCCACTGACCCGATTCCGCATCGTAGAGATCCAGCGGGCCGATACGCGGGAGGGTGAAGGTCGGATCCGTGATGAGGGCGAGGTAGCGGCCCGCGGGGGACCAGGCGAAGGCGATCCCGCCGGTGAAGGTGAGGATCGTGCGGGAAGCAAGAGGATCGACTCCCTCTAATCGCAGGACGCCGGTGTCCCCTTCCTGCTCTGCCCAGACCAGCCAGCGTCCATCCGGCGACCAGGCTGGCGCGTTGAACGCCGCCGTTTGGTCAGAGCGCCGCTCGGTTTCCTCCCGGTCGAGCGCCCGAAGCTCCAGATAGCGTCCTTCCCGATGCCACGCCATCACCCGTTGGGCAGCGTTCCAACTGAAGAACAACGACGCCCCTCGGGCCAGGACAACCTCGTTGCCCTCTGCCTCTAAGAGGCGCAGGGCATAGCCGGCGCGCCCCCCTGTTCGGCTCAAGGAGAGCAACGTTCGGGAGTCCAGCCAGCACAGCAGCACTGGCTCCTCCCCCTTCCACTCCCCCCATACCCGGCGGGTGGGCGGGCGCCCTGCTGGGAGCTCTAGCCCGATCACCCGTGTGGTCGTCGTCTCGGCGCTCAGCACCTCGAAGGCCGCCAGGCGTTGTCCGTCCGGAGACCAGGCGGGGAGCTGGTAAGCTCGACGGCCCTCAGGCGTCGGCCCGGCGTCTTCCGTAAGCGCCTGGCGTCGCAGCCCGCTCTGATCCACCAAATACAGGTTCCCTTCTCCCCCCACAACGACGATGCGGCCGACCCGCCGCCCCAGGACGCGCGCCAGTTGATCATCGGGCAGCCGGAAACCGGAGGGGGGCGCACAAGCGGCCACAAGGCCGATCAGCAGGAGAACCGCTCGCTTCCCCCAATGTCTGCCCATCCCTCATCTCCGTGCCGATTTAGTAAAATTTTACGCCGCCTCTTCCTCGCCTTCCCAAATTCTTTCATCGCCTATGTCGGGCGCCGGCGGGCAGGCCAAGACCTAAGATGGACGATCCTGGGCTTTCCTGCCCATCCCGGCGATTTGAGTTAAATTTTAAAGGACGGAATCCCTCGATCGGCGGCCCGGGGAGGGAGCATGCCCGCCCGGCATATGGACTGGTTCCGGCAGGCGGAACGGGATCTGGAGCAGGCTGAGGATTCGATGCAAGCCGGCCGTCACGAGTGGGCGTGTTTCGCAGCCCACCAAGCGGCGGAGAAAGCCGTGAAGGCCCTTCATCTTTACCTGGGGCAGGAGGCGTGGGGGCACGTCATCGCCCGATTGCTCCGCGAGCTCCCCGCCTCCCTCCAGATCCCATCTCTTTTGATCGAAAGGGCGCGCGTGCTCGACAGCTACTATATCCCTCCTCGTTATCCGAACAGCCATCCTGAGGGAGCGCCCTTTGAACATTACGGGCCCCTTCAGAGCGAGGAGGCCATCCGCTATGCCCGTGAAATCCTTGAGTTCGTCCGTGCGCACCTGGCCTGACGCCTGGGAGGTCGAGGGGGCAGTGCGCGCCTGGAGCCGTCGGATCGCCGCCACTCACCCCGAGGTCCTCCGGGTGGGCTACTTCGGCTCCTACGCCCGGGGCGACTGGGGGGTGGGCAGCGATCTGGATCTCGTGATCGTCGTGGCGCACTCAGATCAGCCTTTCATCTCCCGGGCCGCCCATTGGCCTATTGAGGAGCTGCCCGTGCCCGCCGATATCCTGGTTTATACCCGGGAGGAATGGGAACGCATCGATCCGGACAGCCGCTTCGGCCGCCTCCTGCGGGAGGAAGTCCGTTGGGTGTTTGAACGGGAGAAAGCCCTCCCGGAAGGGTCCTCGCCAGGGACACAAGGATCAGATCCTCAAGCATAAGGAGGTGACCGGTGGAGTTCGAGCCAGTGATCGGCCTGGAGATCCACGCGGAGCTGCAGACCCGCTCCAAGATGTTCTGCCCGTGTCCGGTCGTGGACAGCACCGCTGCGGAGCCGAACCGCTACGTCTGCCCGGTCTGCGCTGGGATGCCTGGCACGCTCCCCATCCCAAATCAGCAGGCCATCGAGTGGACCATCCTCACCGGCCTGGCCTTGAACTGCAATATCGCTGAATACAGTCTGTTCTACCGGAAGAACTATTTCTACCCAGACCTCCCCTCCGAGTATCAGCGCTCCATGTATGATTATCCCCTCTGCATGAACGGTTATCTGGAGATCGACACGCCGGAGGGGACGAAGCAGGTGCGCATCCGTCGGGTTCACATCGAGGAGGATACCGGGAAGCTCCTCCACGTGGGCGGCGCCACCCTGGTGGACTTCAACCGCGCCGGCGTCCCCCTGATGGAGATCGTCACGGAGCCCGACATGCGCTCGGTGGAGGAGGTCAAGGCCTTCGCCATCGCCCTGCGCACGCTGCTCCGCTACCTCCGAGTGAACTCCGGGGATATGGAGAAGGGCTTCATCCGCTTCGAGGCCAACGTCTCGGTGCGCCCGAAAGGGGAAACGCGCTTGGGGACGCGCACCGAGATCAAGAACCTCAACAGCTTCCGGTCCCTGGTGCGGGCAGTGGAATACGAGATCCGACGGCAGATCGAGATCGTGCGCGCTGGCCGGCAGGTGGAGCAGGAGACGAGGGGCTGGGACGAGGCCCGCGGGGTCACTGTCCCTCAGCGCGGCAAAGAACACGCCCACGATTACCGATACTTCCCCGAGCCGGACATCCCTCCGCTGGTGATCTCCCGAGAGTGGGCGGAGCGGATCCGGGACCTGCTGCCGGAGCTGCCCCGGGCACGCCGGGAACGCTTCGAACGGGAATACGGCCTCACCCGCTACGAGGCCGACCTGCTCACCGAGGATCAAGCCGTGGCGGATTACTTCGAGATGGCCGTGCGCGGGGCCCAGCAGGGGGATCCTCCCATCGAGCCCCGAGCCCTGGCGACCTGGATCACCGGCGAGCTCTTCCGCCTGATGAACGAGGCGGGCGTGGAGATCG
>JAGHYO010000173.1 GCA_017743605.1 Thermoflexus sp.
AGATGTGTATAAGAGACAGGATCAAAGCCTAGCGGTCCCAGCGGACGCAGTAGGCATGCTGATCCGGGAGAGGGGCGGATGATCCGCGTGGCCATCGTGGCGGCTGTGCCGGCCCTCCGGGCGGGCCTTCGCGCGATGCTGGAGGTAGAGAGGATCTGTGTGGTGCAGGAGGCCCCCTCCCTAGCGGACCTGGGGCGCTCTAGCGCAGAGGTTCTGGTGGTGGCGGGGGCGTCCCCATCATGGGATGCGGGATGGGCGTGGCGAGGGCCACCCGGGGAGGCGCCGGCGGCCCTCTTTCTGGTGGAGGATCTGGAGGCGGGGGAACGGTTGCTCTCCTCCATGGTGAGCTTCCCGGTTTACGGAGTGCTTTTCCTCGAGACACCGGCGGAGTCGCTGCGGGCGGCCGTGCAGGCCCTGGCAGAGGGGCTCATCGTGATCGATCCCCGGTTGATGTCTGGCTTCGAGGCGCGGTCGATGGGGATCGAAGAGCCAGGCGAGCCGCTTACGCCTCGGGAGCTGGAGATCCTGCGGCTGCTGGCCGAGGGCCTGGCCAACAAGGAGATCGCGGCCCGGCTGGGCATCCGCGAGCGCACCGTGAAGTTCCACATCTCCTCGATTTACCGAAAACTGAACGTCGTCAACCGCGCCGAAGCCGTCCGCCATGGCCTGCGCCGGGGCCTGATCACCTTGTAGATTCTGCTTCCTTTGATCCTCTTGTTCAGGAGAGCAGAAGAGGGGCCGCTGAGGATGAAGATCTGGAACACCTTCCGGCCGAAGGCAGCCGTCGGCTCGGAGAGCACGTCCCGATAGTGTCGGGCGTGGAGCGGAACCATTTAAACCATCTTCGGGAGGATGCCCAGGAGCTCCAGGGAGAGCCCCAGCTGTCGGCGCAGCCGCCCCACGGCGATCAGCAATCCCTTAAGGCTGCGGAGGGATAGATAGTCCGGCCGGATGGGCACCAGGAAAGCATCAGCGGATGCCAAAGCGTTCACCGTCAATGGGCCCAGGCCGGGCGGCGCGTCGATCAAGATGTGGGCATAGCGCTCCTGGGCCAGCCGGAGAACCTCTCGGAGCCGGTGTGGCCAGCAGGCTCGTTGATGCGGGCTCATCTCTGCCAGATGGAGCCGGAAAGCGGCGGGGGCCAGATCCAAGCCCGGCCGTGTGCTCCGGATCGCCTGGGCTAGAGCGATACCCTGGAGCAGCGCGGCCTCGATGCTAAGGGGGAGGTCCTCATTGAGCCCGAAGGCCGCCGTCAGCGCCGCCTGGGGATCCAGATCCACCCGCAGGGTGGGCGCTCCCCGTTCCGCCAGGGCCACCCCCAGATGGACGACTGGGGTGGTCTTGCCCACTCCCCCTTTCTGGCCGACGAAGGCAGTCGTCCAGGCTAATGGCGCCTCCCACGTTTTGGACTCCGGCCCGACGCCAGGTCCATCTGGGGGCCGGGACACGCTCCAAGCCGATCAGGTTCCTCCCGACAGGGCAGAGGAGGGATCCGGGCTTTCGGGAGCGCCCCACCAGCGCCGGAGGCGTTCGGCGATCTCCCGTTCGTAGCCATGATCCGATGGCCTGTAGAACTGGACCCGGGGCAGGCCGACGGGCCAGTAAGATTGGCGGACAAAATGCTCAGGGAAGGCGTGAGGATATTGATAGCTCTGGCCGTGCCCCAGGGCCTCCGCGTCCCGGCTGGCGTCCTTGAGATGTACGGGAACCTCGCCCGCCCCATGTGCCCGCAGAAACTCTAGGGCCCGGAAATAGGCCCCGGCGCTGTTGCTTTTGGGAGCGGTGGCCAGGTAGAGGGTGGCCTCCGCAAGGTGGTAAGCGGCCTCGGGCATGCCCACCCATTCCAGGGCCTGGGCGCACGCCGCTGTGACCACAATAGCCATCGGATCCGCCAGCCCGACGTCCTCTGCCGCCAGGATCAGCAGCCGCCGCATGATGAAACGGGGGTCCTCCCCGGCGTCCGCCATCTTCGCCAGCCAGAACAGGGCGGCGTCAGGGTCGCCGCCTCGGATGGACTTGATGAAGGCGCTGATCGTGTCGTAATGGGCCTCCTGGTCGTAGGCCAGCGCCCGTCGCTGGACCACCGCCTGAGCGGTGTCCATCGCGATGCGGATCACCCCGTCCGGGCCGGGGGCGGTGGCGCCGACCGCCAACTCTAAGGCGTTCAGGGCGCCGCGGGCGTCCCCTTCGCTAAGCCGGGCCCAGAAGCGAAGGACTTCTTCCGGGATCTCGATGGGTTGCCCGCCGTAGCCGTTCTCGGGGTCGGCGAGGGCGCGGCGCAGCAGGGCCAGGATCTCCTCCTCCGTGAGGGGGCGGAACGAGAACACCCGGGAGCGGGAGACCAGGGCGGGGACGACAGCAAAGTAGGGGTTCTCGGTGGTGATGCCGATGAACACCACCGTCCCGTCCTCCACGTGGGGAAGCAGGGCGTCCTGCTGGACCCGGTTGAAGCGATGGAGCTCATCGACGATGAGGAGGGTGCGCTGGCCGTAGAGACGGCGGCGCTCCCGGGCCTCGTGGATCACCCGGCGCAGGTCCGCCAGTCCGGCGGTGACCGCGCTCAGGCTTTCCGCGTGGGCGCCGGCAGCTTGAGCGATGATCAAGGCTAGGGTGGTTTTGCCGGTGCCTGGGGGCCCCCAGAAGATCATCGAGTGGAGGAGCTTTCCCTCTTCGATCAGGCGCCGGAGCAGGGCTCCGGGCCCGATCAGGTGGTCTTGGCCGAGGAACTGCTCTAGGCGCCGGGGCCGGAGACGGGCCGCCAGGGGGGCCTCCCGCTTCCAGGTCTCTATCCGCCCGTGTGTGAACAGATCTCCTGTCCCCGCCATGGATGGATTCCCTTTCCAGAGCCTGTGAGGCTGCGCTCCTTCACCGGGACGATGAGGGAGGGGGCGCGGGGTGTCCTGCCGGCGCTCCGTCGGGCGGAGGATCCATGGGCTCCCGACGCGCTGCCCGGGGGCGTGCCCGACAGTGCTCCGCGCGGATGATCGCCAGGATGTCCGCCACCGCTTCATCCAGGCGTTGATCCCGATTAACGACGACGTAATCAAATTCTATCCAGCGCTTCAGTTCCTCCTCCACCGCTTGAAGCCTCCGCGCGATGGACTCCGAACTTTCTGTGCCGCGGGCGCGCAAGCGTTCGATGAGCTCCTCTCGGGAGGAGGGGATGACGAAGACGAACACTGCTTCCGGGATCAGGCGGCGCAGGGTGGCCGCGCCCTGCACATCCACCCGCAGGATCACGTCCTTGCCGCCGGCCAGGGCGTTCTCGATCTCCCAGCGGGGGATGCCCTTGTAATCCCCATAGACCACCGCGTATTCCAGGAACTCCCCGCCCTGGATCCCCGCCTCGAACCGCTCCCGAGAGAGGAAGTGGTAGTCCACACCGTCGACCTCGCCAGGGCGCGGGGGACGGGAGGTGGCGGTGACCACGAAGTGAAAGGGGACCTGGAGCTCCTTCATCCGCCGGATCAGGGAATCCTTCCCAGCCCCAGAGGGTCCGGAGATCACTATCACGAGGGGCTGAGTCAGGCGCCGGGCTAGCCCCTCAAGGGTGGCGGCCGGAGAGGAAACCGTTTCCAGGGTTTCCGTGCCTTCTCGTTCGCTCATCGCGCTCTGCAGGCAGTGAGATCGTCTCTCATTTTACCCGAGCCGAGGCGCTTCCCGCTGGACCCTCCGGACCGGACTATAATCAGGAATTGCCTCCACAGTGGAATCCTGTTAGGGAGGGGTCTGTATGCCGATTTATGAGTATCGTTGCCGTCAGTGCCGGCGTCGGGTCACGGCCTTCTTCCGCACCTTCTCAGAGGTGGATCACAGCCAGGTCACTTGCACCTACTGCGGGAGCTCCGATTTAGTTCGGCTGATCTCCCGGGTGCGGGTGCTTCGCTCGGAGGAATCGCGGCTGGAGTCCATGGCAGATGCAGACTGGATCGGGGATGTGGATGAGAAAGATCCTCGCTCCATTGGTCGCTGGATGCGGCGGATGACGCAGGAGCTGGGGGAGGAGCTGGGCGATCTGGGCCCGGAGTTTGAGGAGGTCATCGAGCGCCTGGAGGCGGGCCAGACGCCGGAGGAGATCGAGAAGGCGATGCCTGAGCTGGCCGGCGAAGGCAGGGAAGGGGAGGAGGAGGAAGGAGGGGAGGGATCTGCAGGAGAGGACTGAGGGGTGAACACGCTCTGTCGAGAGACGCACCGAACGCGTCCCTTTGGGTTCCGGCTCGCCGCTTTGTGGCTTCTGGGCGGGGTGGGATTCGGGCTCTTCGGGCCCTTCCTGTCCCTCCCCTGCCTATTTGATGATCCGGTCGTCCTGCAAGCTGCGCGGGATGCTCGCTGGGATGAGATCTGGACTTCCCTTTGCTGGCCGGTGGGTTACTACCGGCCCCTGGCTCTCACGCTCCGGAGGGTAACCGACCTGCTGTGGAGGGAGGGTGCCGTCCTCGCCCTCCGGGGGCTGGGGTTGGCCCTGCATATTTTAGACGCTGCACTGGTGGGTCTCCTGTATCAGCGCATCTCCGGGTCCGGGTCGCGATGGACTGTGATCATAGCGGCGCTGCTGTTTCTCATGTTCCCATTCAGCGTGCATGCGGTGATTTACCCGAGTGCTCTGATTCATCCGCTGGTTTCCTTCCTCGTTTTACTGGGGGCCCTGTTAGCTTCCACATATGCCCTGCGCGGGATGGCCATGGCGCTTTTTCTGGTGGCGCTGGCTCCCTTCGCCGCTGAGCACGGCGTCATGGCAGGATGGATGGTCTCGTTGGTAGTGATGCTCTTCGGGAAACGTCCCCTGGCTGCTGACCCTCGTGCTCGGATCTTTGCATGGATATATGGAGGACTCCCGATCGCCTTCCTGGCGCTCTGGGTCTCCCTCGACGGGCCTGGAAGGGCGGTGAGGAGCCTCCCGGTCATGGATTGGGGGCGGAACACACTTTATTTCCTTCAGGGACTGATCGCCCCGCTCTCTCAGGTGATCCCTACGGGCTGGCCGGCTGGATCTGCAGCGCTCGCCTTACTGGGGCTGATTGTCCTGGGAACGCTGGCTTTTGTGTTTTATCAGTCAGGTGGCCTGTCGGTCTGGGTGGTAGGGGTGGGATGGTATGGGCTGGCGGTGCTGCCGGCGCTGCTGACGCGACCCTTCGTGTACGTTATGTACGGCCCCCGCTTGATGTATCTAGGCGCGGTGGGAGCGGCCTGGATATGGGCGGAGGGGATCCGATGGCTTGCCCAGCGCCCTCCGCTGGGGAAGATCTTTGCCGCCTTTGTGATCGGCGCAGTGGCCTTTGCCCATGGTG
>JAGHYO010000174.1 GCA_017743605.1 Thermoflexus sp.
TGTATAAGAGACAGGTCCCCCCGGGGGGTCCAGGTCAGGCCCTCGCCCAGGGCCACCAGCCCCGCCCCTAGCCAACCGTAGGCAATCCGGTTCCGATGAAGGGGGCGGCGGATATGGACGTAGGCCCATCCCAGCCATCTCAGCCCCACGGCCGTCCCGATCCCCCATAGCCCCTCCCGGATTCCCCAGGACCACAGCGCTGGATCGCCCGGGAGGCGCGCGGCATTCCACCAAGCGTAGAGGGGCCGCCCGGTCTCTGGCCGATACGGCAGGACAGCCGCCCCAAGAGCCATTCCCGCCGCCAGCCCCATCAGCAGGATCGCCCACCAGGGGAGTGGGCGCTCGAGGAACCGGCTGATCCACAGGAGGGCCCCCAGAGGCAAGAGGCAGACCACCCAGCCCGCGAGGTTCCAGGCGGTGAACCGGACGAGGGATGGGACCCCCTCCCAGATGGCAACCGCCCACAACCCCTGCCACAGGATCCCCAGCCCACTATAGACCCAGGCCTCCCACGGGAACCCCTCTTCCCTTCCGCGGGCCATCCAGGCCAGGAGCGCCATCTGCCAGACCGCCCACCCCAGGGCCAGGATCACTCCTATCTGCACCCCACCTAGGACCGGAAAACCCGGCATCCAGTTAACCATGTTGTTATCCCAAGCCCCTTTTTGGGAAATCTTTGGGAAATAACCATCGAGATGGGCAATGTCCTGCCTATTTCAAGATATAGTAAGTTCCCCGCTTGTCGCCGATCTTCAGCAGGATCCCCCGGCGGACTAGGTCCGCAAGGTCCAGGCGTAGGGTTTCCGGGGAGACTCCCGGGCAGAGCTGCTGGTATTCCCGATTGGTGATGCGCTTATGCTCCCGAACGTACTGCAACGCCTTCAGCTGACGTTCGTTCATCGGAGGCTCCCCTGCCGGGATCGGAGGGCGCTCCTGCCGGTTATAAAGGGTGACGGTGAAAGAGTAGGGCGTCTCCTGGAACTGCGGCTGGGGATGGCCCGCCCGGACCATCTCCTCGATCATTCGATCGATCCCCAGGCCCAGCTCCTCGATGTAGCCCCAATAGAACAGGCCTGAGACGATGCGGGGGTTCCGGGAGTAATGCTCCTCCACGATGTTGTCCAGGGTGATGTGGCCCGGCAGCCCACCCGGGCTGATCACCTCCAGACGGTCGGCGAACTTACGGATCTCGACACGCCGGCCCCGCAACCGGTAATCCCGGTGGCACACCGCGTTCACAATGGCCTCCCGCACCGCAAAGGGCGGATACTCCAGCCGCTCCTCCCGTTCCAAGCCGCGCACCACCGCCCCCAGTTGCATCTCCTCCCAGACGACCTCCCAGGCCCGCTCAACGATGCGTGCCAGGGGACCTCCGATCTCCTCTCGTCGGGCGTAGCCTGGCAGCCCACCCTCGCCCTGGAGCCCAACTCCCGGGAACTTCACGAAGACCATGCCGCTCTGGGGAAGGAACCGCTGGGGCTGCTTGCCGAACAGCAAGATCCCGGCCACTGTGGGCCGCCCATCTGGGGTCAGCGCCCCGATCTCCACCAAGAGATCCTCCACCGTCCCGCTGATCCGCCGGCGCTGGCGGGCTTCCCGCTTGCTCACATACTCCTCGATCATCGCCTCATCCAGGTCCTCGCGCCCTGCGCCGGGAACCACTTCCGCCTCGTGATCGCCGACGGCTTTGGTGGCCGCCAGCTGCTGGATCTCCCGGCCCTCCAGAGGACGGTTCTCCGCGCCTCGGCGGATCAGCACGCGGCCATCGGCCAAGCTGTGGAGCTCGGGACTACGGAGGACATGAAGGATGATCACAGTTCTCCCGTCCACCTCGCCCTGCTCCCACCGCGTCTTCACTGGAGGCCGGCATTGGGAGAGGGCGCAGCGGAGGGCGTCCTCCACCTCTTGTGGATCCACCCCCACCGCTCTTCCCTCCGGGTCCATGCCGATGAGGAGGGCTCCGCCATCGGTGTTGGCGAAGGCCACCAGTGTCTCCGCCACAGCCTTGGGATCCGGCTCTTTCAGGAACGCCTGCAGCGCATCCGGCCTGCGCCACCCCCCTCCCATTCCATCCCCTCCGGCCTGCTAGACCTCTGGGTTCAATCCCACGGCATCGCGCGTGGGGAGGCACGACCTGCCTCACTGCCCTCATTATATCCGGGAAGAACGGAGCCCTTGGATCCGAGGCATTCCACCGCGGGCGAGGGAGAGCTGAATCCGGCTATGGTGCCGGGATGCCGTTGCGGGCGTCGTCCTTGCAGGCGCAGGCCGTTTTACGCTCCCCATCCCGCACCAGGGTTCCCTCATAAAGGGCAAAGCTGGGAAGCGCCTCCCACCCGCTCAGCCGAAATGGCTGCCCGGGGGCGATGGGCACCCACTCCCCGTTCAGGCGCCGCGCGAGATGCACATGCGCAGCGTCCGCGAACCCGCCTTCGCAGGAAGGATGACCGAGGGGATCTCCCGCTCGAACACGGGCCCCTTGAGGGACCCGGCCCTCCGTTGCGATATGGAGATACACCATCACCCAGCCGGTCTCCTCGCGGCCGTCGCCATCGGTGTCCAGGATCACCACGCCCTCCCCGGCGCGCGCCACGATGCCGTCTGCCGCCGCCCGCACCCAGTAACGGGAGGGGGCGCAGCCCGCCACATCCGGCGGCGCGAAGTCCAGCGCGCCCCAGGCTGCGCTGTTCCCCCATCCCCCGTGTGGCCCGCCCGTGAAATACCACATCTCCCCATCCGCCCACGGCAGCCGCCACGTTGGCTCTGGAGGGATAGACAGGGTAGGCTCGTCCCGGAACGGATCCCCGAACAGGGCGCGATAGACCGCCGGGAACCCCCGGGGGCCTATTGCCTGCGCCCAATCCTCCGGAGCCCGCACGGCGGCCAGGAAGGCCTGCACCGCTACCGTCGCGGCGTTCAGTCCCTCCGCCACCCGAACCCGCCGCCCGTCGGCGAACCGGATGGTCCACATCCAGCGGCCCTTAAAACCATAGTAGCCATCGTTCAGACGATCAGCGGCCCAGTTCAGCTGCCGGTAGAGGCCCTCCGCGCCCGGCCGCTCCCGCCCCATCGGATACAGGCGAGCCCGGTCATCCACCGGCTCCCCCCGAACCCATCCGCTCTGCATCTCCAGCAGGGCGAGCAGCACCCGCGGTCCCACGCTGTGGTTCCGCGCCACTTCCTCTACGATCTGGGCTCCAGTCAGCGTCCGCCCACCTAACGTCTCCTGATAGCGGCTGAGATACCCTCCAAATTGGCGGATGGTATCTGCAACGGAGAAGCCGAGGTACGCCGGTCCGTAGACCAGCTCGGAATCCGGGATCAGCTTCTCGGACGGGCCTTTCTCCCGGATGCCGAGGGGGATCCAGAGGGGCTGGCCCACTGCTAACCGCTGGGGCTCTACGCCGGGGTTCAACGCCTGGATCGCCTCCACGGTGGTCTGGAATTGCACAGCGATGGCGCTCAGCGTATCCCCGCGCTGCACCAGATAGAGCTCTCGATCCGGCGACACCCCCGGACGCGGGGGATCCGGGGTGGGCGTCCGAGGGACCGGGGAAGCTATGGGTCCTGCCCGCTCCGTCCCTCGCTCCGACGGCGTGGGTTCTGGCATCGCATTCTGCCCGCGACACGCTATCAGCGCAAGCAGGGGGAGGACAAGCAACCCCCTCCAACGCCTGGGCCTCCGGGCGTCGCCGTCTCTGATCCATCGCTCTTCCAAGGGATCCTCCACAAATTCCTGCGGGTGGAACGCACGAGCCGGTTCTGATGCCGTAGGTATACCCAGATCCTCCAGGGCGGGCAACCCCGGCTTGTCCGCGCCCCGTCTTCCCCCTTAAGATGACAGGCGTACGCGCTCGTTCGGAGGGAAGAGATGGCCCGGCGCCTGCACGGGATTACAGATGTGCCGGGGATCCGGGTGGGCCATGCCCAGGATCTGGTGGCCATGACCGGGGTGACGGTGGTGCTCTGCGAGAGGGGCGCGGTGGCCGGGACGGATCAACGGGGAGGGGCTCCCGGGACCCGGGAGACCGATGCCCTCCGGCCAATGCATCTGGTCCGGGAAGTGCACGCAGTGGTGCTGGCCGGCGGCAGCGCTTTCGGCCTGGATGCTGCCTCCGGGGTGATGCGTTACCTGGAGGAACGCGGCGTGGGCTTCGAAACCCCTGCTGGACGTGTTCCCATCGTCCCTGCTGCCATCCTGTATGATTTAGGCGTCGGCGATCCGCGGGTTCGCCCAGATGCCGCGATGGGTTATGCGGCCTGTCAAGCCGCCACCGAAGGCCCGGGGCCGGAGGGGAACGTGGGGGCCGGGACCGGTGCTACCGTGGGGAAGGTCCTAGGCATGTCGTATGCGATGAAGGGAGGGATCGGGACCGCTGCGCTGGAGATCGGAGGAGGCATCCGGATCGGCGCCCTGGTGGCGGTGAACGCCCTGGGGGATGTGGTGGATCCCTTCACCGGAAAGATCATGGCAGGCGCTCGACGGCCCGACGGCGCCGGGTTCGCCGACACCATGGCGGTCCTGGAGGCCCTGGCCGGCCAGATCCCCCTGAACTTCCGCCAGCGGGTCCCAGAGAGCACTGTCATCGGCGTTGTGGCCACCAACGCAGCGCTGACGAAAGAGGAGGCCAACAAGGTCGCTCAGATGGCCCACAACGGCCTGGCCCGTGCCATCCGGCCGGCTCACACCATGGTGGATGGCGACACCCTCTTCGCTCTGGCCACCGGCGAGAAAGAAGCCGACGTCAGCATCGTCGGTGCCTTCGCTGCCGAGGTGGTGGCCGAGGCCATCGTCCGAGCGATCCGGGCTGCAGAAGGCGTTGCGGGGATCCCCGCGTGGCGGGATCTCACGGGGGGGACCTCTGATCCTACATAGCCGTGGAACCTGGAGGACCGGTGGCGCGTTTCTATTGAGGTGGGCTGGCGATCGCTGGCCTGCTCATCCTCGCCCTGGGGCCGGCGGCGCTCCTTAGGGGGCGCAGGGAGCGCTCACCTTCCGCCGGATCTCCGACGGGCTGTTCTGGGCCAGCCTGCTCTATATGCGGATCGCCGCCTTCCCGGCGGCGGCCGAGATGGGTGGGAACATGGCCGCGCCCTGGCAGGCCCTCCGGGAGCAACGCCCCCTTCGGGAGGTCCTCCGCGAGCAACGCGTCCGCTACGCCCCCCGGATAACAGTCTCCTGGCGCTTCGGCCTGGCCGCCCTCCTCCGCCTGGCCCTCGGGCTCAGGCTGGGATTGCTGTGATCCCATGCTTCCCTTCCGAAGGGCTCTGAGGGGAATCCCCAGAAGCCTGCGGGTTCACA
>JAGHYO010000175.1 GCA_017743605.1 Thermoflexus sp.
GCCCAGATGGGCTCCGCGGTCACCCGTCCCAGGGCCTGCTCCAGGGGCACCCACTCTCCGGGAAAGGGAGCGTCAAGGCCTGCTTCGGCGAGGGCCCGCATGAAACGAGCCCACGCTTCCTCCAAGGGCACATCTTCCAGATAGATCCGGCGTCCCATCGGCAAAGCCTCCCGCGCTGCGGATCCAAAGACCTTGCTTCCGCCGGGTCTTCTGACCCAATCCGTTCCGTACGTATTCTAACAGGTCTCCCTCCCCCGGAGACGAGGGATCGCGTCGCACGCCGTTCGTTCTAAAAAACAACGGCCCCACCCTTCGGCAGGGCCGTCGCAACCGGATGGCTGGGTCAGGGGATCCGGCGAGGAGACGGGTCACGTCGTAGGCCTGGGGGCCCCTGGCGGTTTGCCGAACGCTGAGCTCCACTCGGTCCCTCTCCTTCAGGTTCCGGAATACATCCCTGGCAATCCTAGAGTCGTGGACGAAGATATCCTTCTCTCCCCGATTGAGGCAGCTGAACCCATATCCTGCCGTGCGATTGAACTCGCAGAAGGTTCCCTTCGTGCGTGCTTCAGACCTTTGATGAACTCCTTGCGTATAAGTTAGGACAAAGCCGAAGCTCAAGCTTTCGTTGTTCTAGAAGGGCTTGAGGACGGACTGTGGGGGCGGGTCAGGGTCCGATCTCCAGGTCAACAAAAAACCACCGGGCGTCTCGGGCAACCCAGCGGTCTGGCCTTCGATTGCCTTCCCGCGCGCGTCCCTCATCTACTTTCGTTTTATTAGATTCCTTTCCTCTTTTAGATCCGGTTTTAATGGGGATATATCCCAAAATTATAGGACAACTACAACGAGTTATCCTATAAAATGGCCGATACCAACGAAACTCGGATACACTCTTGAGCGGGAAATTGCGGACGCAGAGCCTGGAGCGCGGCGAACAGATCTCAGTGGTCAGAAGATTCCCCCAACGGGGCCCACACCGCTCGATCCAGCCGGCCGTTGCTCACCACCGCCCCTGCATCCCGGAACGTCCATGGGGAGCCATCTGGGCGATCCAGCCGTCCCCCCGCCTCCCGGACCAGCACAGCGGCGGCAGCCACGTCCCACGGCTGCAGCGCCAGGTGGAAATACAGATCCAACCAGCCTGCGGCCACGTAGGCCATCCCCAGGGCGGCGGATCCAATGGCCCGCACGGTGTGGCAACGCACCGCCAGGCGGCTCAGCCAGGCCAGGACCTGCTCCCGCGTCTCGTTGCGATGCCCCCAATCCAGCCCGATCAACGCCTGCTCCAGGCGCTCCGTCTCGCTGACCCGGATGGGCCTGCCGTTCAGGAAAGCGCCCCGGCCCCGGGCGGCTGTGAACAACATATCCTGGAGGGGCGCGTAGATCACCCCGACCACCGGCTCCCCTTCCACCAGCAGGCCGACGGAGACGGCGAAATATGGCAGGCGCCGGGCGAAGTTCGTCGTCCCATCCAGAGGATCCACCACCCAGACGATGCCCTGGGCCATCGCCTCCCGCGCTTCCTCCTGGGACGTGCCCTCTTCCCCCAGCACACGATGGGCGGGATCGTGGCGCCGGATCACCGCCACGACGGCCTCCTGAGCGGCCAGGTCCGCCGCGGTCACCCAATCCCGGAACCCTTTCTCGTGCACCTGGCGCGGCATCGGCCAGTGGGCGCGGAGGACCGCACCTCCTGCCAGGGCGGCCTCGATCGCCGTCAGCAGCCAGACCTCCAGATGGGCGCCCGATGGGCTCATGGTCTCCTCCCGCTTATGGGCTCCGCAATCGATCCAGGAGGATCGAAACGGCCGTCCCGCTCTCGAGAAGGCGGAGCGCTTCCTCCAGACGAGGGGCCGCAGGACGCTGATCCGCGGGCTCCTCCTGGTAACCTTCCAGCACCCATTTCATCAGCTGACCCAGGAGGCTGTCCGGGCCGGCGAGCTGCTGGAGGCGAACGGCCGCCGTCCGGCGAACCGGAAGGGCCTGCGCCTCCTGCGCCCAGCGGACCTGCACCTCCGGATCCAGGGTCCAGCGGATGAAGGACCACGCGGCGGCCTGCTGGCCTGGATCCGTCGCGGCGATGGCCAGATCCCAGCCCCACCCCGGCACGAGCGGACGACCGGGCATCTGGGGATCCAACAGTGGGGCGAGGGCCAGGCGGAAGCGCAGGCGCCCGGCCTCGCTCTCCCGCTCCAGCGTGAAGAGCCAGTAGCTGGAGCCGAAGAGGAGGACCGTTTCGCCCTCCAGGAACGCCCGCAGCGCCTGTGGAGGATCTGCCAGGCGGGCGCAACCGAGTCGGAGCATCCCCTGCACCGCCTCCAGCAGCGCCCGGGCCTCGGGCTCGGAGCGCCTGGCCAGCCACCCCTGCAGCGTCCAGGCTGCCCGCGGCGCCATCCAGCCCGCGGTATCTGGCATCCCATCGCCGTCCAGATCCAGCGCGCCCCGCAGGCAAACCTGGCGGATGGCCTCCCAGTCGCCTACAGGTTGCTCCAGGCCGGACTCCAGCAAGCGATCGGCGTCCGCGTAGAGCAACAGCCCTTCCCGAAGGAAAGGGAGGGAGCCCACTGTCGTGGGGGGCAGCAGGTCCTGACGCTCCGCTGCGGAAAGCCCATGGACCGGGTCCTCCACCCAGGGCATCAAGGGGGTCAGCTGGCCGGCCTGCACGAGGGCGGGGGCCGCCTCGGGGGGGATCAGCACCACATCAGGGCCGCGCTCGGAGGGCTGACGGAGACGGCGGAGCAGCTCGGAGGAGCTAGGGAAGGTCTCGATGTAGATCGCCACATCCGGATACTGGGCCATATACGCTTCGGTCAGCCGGGCTAAGGCGGCCCCCCGTTCGGGATCCAGAGCATGCCATAGGACGAGCAGATAGGCCGGCCTCCCCAGCGGGGCACAAGCTGCTGCGGCCATCAGGGCGAGAAGCCCTACTCCCTGTATCCAGCGCATCCCGTTTCACCCCCCAGGCCTAAAATAGGAACGACTGCACAGATTCTACTGCACGGGCTCACCCTGGGAGTCGAGCGGATGAAGACCCTCAAAGTCGGGCTGGCCCAGATCTATCCCCGCCTGGGGGATCTCCAGGCGAACCTGGAGAAGCATCTGGAGTTCATTGAGGAAGCAGCGGCGCGAGGCGCCGACCTCATCGTGTTCCCCGAGCTCTCCCTTACGGGCTACGTGCTGCAGGACCTGACCTACGAGGTCGCCATCCGGGCGGAGCCGGACCATCCGATCCTTCGTCCGCTGCTGGATGCCAGCCGGCGGGCGGATTTGGTGATCGGGTTTGTGGAGATCGACGAGCGGGGACGCTATTACACGACGGGGGCCTATCTCTCCGGGGGACAGCTGATCCATTGTCATCGTAAGGTGTATCTGCCCACCTACGGGATGTTTGACGAGGGTCGGGACATGGCCCCTGGCGATCGCGTCCGCGCCTTTCGCACCCGGTTCGGCCGCTTCGGCCTGCTGATCTGCGAGGATTTCTGGCATGTCAGCCCTCCCTACCTGCTGTGGCTGGACGGAGCGGAGGTGTTGATCTTCACCTCCGCCAGCCCTGGGCGCGGCTTAGGGATCCCCGGAAAGCTGGGAAGCGCGCGATGGGTGGAGCTGGTCAATCAGGCCTACGCCAGCCTCTTCACCGTGTTCGTCATCCACGTCAACCGCGCTGGCTTCGAGGATGGCCAGAACTTCTGGGGTGGATCGACCATCTTCAATCCAAACGGGGATCTGGTCGTCCAGGGCCCGTATTTCGACGAAGCGCTGATCCTGGCCTCCATCGATCTGGATCAGATTCGGCGGACGCGGATCCGCCTACCGCTGGTACGCGACGAGCGCCCCGATCTGGTCTTTCGGGAGCTCCAGCGGATCCTCGGGTCGTCCGCCTCGGAGGCGCGGGATCCCTGACAGAGCAGGGGGCGGGCCGGAGCGCTGTGTCCCCCTGCCCGCCCCCGGAGCTCCTCCCCTTCGGATCTGCGAGCGCCCTTTAACGCTTGGGCGACTGGGGCGCCTTGCGCGCCTGCTTGAGGCCCGGTTTCTTGCGCTCCTTCTCCCGCGGATCGCGGGTCAGCATGCCTCGCTGTTTGAGCGACGGCCGCAGGCTCGGATCGATGGCGAGCAGCGCGCGGGCCAGCCCCAGGCGGACCGCTCCGGCCTGTCCGGTGAGGCCGCCCCCCTCCACCTTCACCGTCACGTCCAGCTTCCCCTCTAGCCCGACCAGGCGCAGTGGCTCAAGCAGATGATGGAGGTCCTGAGGGCGCACGAAGTAATCTTGGACCGGCTTGTCATTCACAATGAAGACGCCGGTCCCACCCGTATACAGCCGGACCCGAGCCACAGCCCGCTTGCGCCGGCCTACGCCTTCGACATACGATCGGCCTTTGAAGGCCTCAAAGGTGATCCCCCCCGTCGCTCCAGCCATCCTGGCTCCTTTCCTCCATAGGAGTTCAGGGGAAAGGGGACCGCGCGGCCCCCTTGTCCGGATCGACTCACCGCGGAAGCAGCTTGGGCTGCTGCGCCTGGTGCGGATGATCCGGCCCGGCGTAAACCTTTAACTTCTTGAGCATGCGCCGTCCCAGCCGGTTCTTGGGCAGCATCCCCCAGACGGCCCTCTGGATCACCCGCCTCGGATGCGTCTGCAGCATCCGACGTAGCGGGATCTCCTTCAGACCGCCCAGATACCCGCTATGGCGGTAATAGATCTTCTGATCCAGACGCCGCGGATGAACCGCTACCTTCTCGGCGTTGATGACAATCACATAGTCCCCGCAATCCTGGGAGGGGTCGAAATACGGCTTGTGCTTGCCGCGCAGGATCTGGGCGATCCGGCTGGCCAGCCGTCCCAGGTTCTGGCCTGTGGCGTCGACGATCCACCACTCGGCCTGGATGTCCGCGGGTTTGGTCAAGTGGGTTTTCACGTTCTTCCCTCCACCGCATCGGGTCAAGTTTCTGATTTTTCCACGTCCGCCCGATTCGGGCTTCCCACCTTGCCATTTCTAATGGGGCAGGAAGTCCGGCGCTGGCGGGATGGCGATCCGATCGTAACGTGCCCCGATGAAATACAGGCCGTGGGCCGGGGCAGGGGTATCCGCCGGATAGGCCTCCGGGTGCTCCAGGTAGAACCCTGCCGCCTCTGGAGGGCGATCGCCTCGCCCTACTGCCACCAGTACGGCGGCCATGATCCGCACCATGTGGTAGAGGAAGGCATCCGCCTCGATCTCGAAGATCACCCAGCTCCCGTTGGCCTCCACCTGCGTCCGGCGGACCTCCCGCACCGTGTTCTGGCCGCGAGGGGGGCGGCCGAAGGCGCCG
>JAGHYO010000176.1 GCA_017743605.1 Thermoflexus sp.
GAGGGATACAGGTTCAGGTCGATCACGTTATCCAGGGCCCGCATGGCGATCTCGACGGTGCGGGCTATCTCCGCCTCGTCCGGGGACCCGTTCGCGTTCAGGTGGCGGGCAAGGTTCACGCTGCCCAGGTTGCAAACGGCGACCTCGTCCAGACAGGTAGGCAGCGCCACTTCTGTGCACAAGTTCAGGGAGTGGATGATCCCCGCGTGGCGCAGCATGCTGCGCAGGTTGCTGCTGTCCTTGAAGGTGATCCAAGGATGGCCGGTCTCCAACAGGGCGTCCAGGATCCGCAAATACAGCTCCCGGGCCCGCACCTTGCGCCATGCGCGACGAGGGATCTCCCCTCGCTCCGCCCGGGCGATGTGTTCCTCATAGCGCCTCCGGAAGGCCTCGCCATAGAGGTCCACCAGGTCCCCCGCATATAAGGGGTCGAACAGATACCAGTCCGCGTCAGCCTCCACCCGCTCCATGAAGGCATCCGGGATCCAAAGGGCGGTGTCCAGCGAGGGAGTGCGCTGATAGGGATCGCCCGCGTTCCGGCGCAGGTCCAGGAAAGCCTCGATCTCGAGATGCCAGGGTTCCAGATACGCGGCCATCGTCCCGCGCCGCCGTCCTCCCTGGTTGATCGCATGGATCAGGGCGTCGTAGAGGTGCAGGAAAGGGATAAGCCCGCCGCTGCGGCCGTTGATCCCTCGCACCGGGGCGCCGGCGGCGCGGATGCGGGTCACAGAAGCCCCGATGCCCCCCGCGTATTTGGCCAGCATCCCGAAGGTTGCCGTGGCGTCCAGAATGTGTTCCAGGCTGTCCAGCACCTCGTAGAGATAGCATGAGGCCAGCTGGTGATGGGGAGTGCCGCTGTTGAACAGGGTGGGGGTGCTGGGGAGAAAACGCAGGGTGCTCATCTGCTCGTAAAACCTTAGGGCCCACCCCTCGCGATCTGTCTCCCGAAGGGCTAAGCCCATGGCCACTCGCATCCACATGAACTGGGGTGGCTCCAGGACCTGGCGGGTCTCCAGATCCCGGACCAGATACCGATCGAGGAGGGTGGCCAGCCCCACATAGGGAAGCAAGGCGTCCCGCTGGGGATCTAGCGCCTGCGCCAGGCGGTCGAGATCGTAGGTGAGGAGATCCGGGTGCAAGGCCCCGCGTCGCACCCCCTCTTGGATGTAGGCTGGGAAGGCAGCGGCGTAGTCCGGGTCCTCGGCGCCCAGGGCCTCCAGGAGGATGCGCCGACGTATGAGAGCAGCGGCGGCCCGCTCGTAGAGGGGTTCCTCCCAGATCCGTGCCGTGATTGACAGAAGCATCGCCTCTAGAGCTTGGGGCGGATCCAGCGTCTCCACCCCGCTTTCCCAGGCCTCCTGCAGAATCGGAGTCCAGAGGTCCTCCGGGAGCCCGGCCTCCTGGAAGACGCGCTGAAACGTCGTCCACTCCTGGGGCGCGATCCGCATCGCCATCGTGCCCTCCTACGATGGATGATAGTAATAGGGATGGCGCGGGAGAACCGCCAGCATGGAGGATTGAACCTCCCTAAGGCGGAGAGGCCGCGTCATCGCCCTCCCGCGAGGCGACGTCCGCTGAGGGGGAGGATGGGCCGGTCTTCGGGCTTCCGGATCGTCCTACTCGCCGCGCCTTCCCAGAGGAGGTCCTCCAGTGGCGTGTCGCGCGGTTTAGAGGGGCCGCGCCGGAGCGGCTTTCGTCCCCGGTTACCGCTGCGGGGCAGCGCCGGTCTCCCACCGGACTTCCCGCCACCCATCCCGCAACCGTGCCGGCTCGCCGGCCATTATATCCGAAGATGGTCAGGTGTCAAGTCCGAGCTACGTCTTCTTGCGGCGAGCGCGTGGACGGGTTGTCCGTCGCTCCTGCCGGACTTCGCGGATCGCTTTCAGGAGATCTTCCCGGCGGATGCGCAGGGTCTGGTAGCGTTCCGGCTCCAGCCGAGCGATTGGGATCCCCTGGGCGGCCGCGAAAGCCTCCAGGGCGAGGTAGGCGGCGCGGGCGCAGACAGCCGCGATCTCCGCACCGCTGAACCCGTGGGTCTTTGCTGCCAGCTCCGCCAGGGAGACCGCCGGATCTAAGGGCCGGCGACGTAGGTGGACCCGGAAGATTTCCTCGCGTGCCTTTCGATTCGGGAGGGGGATCACGATCTTGCGGTCGAAGCGTCCGGGCCGCAGCAGGGCAGGATCGAGGTCCTGGGGCCGGTTCGTGGCCCCCAGCACGATCACCCCGGAGAGGGGGGTCAGGCCGTCCATCTCCGTGCAGAGCTAGGCGAAGGCCCGGCGGGTTTCCTCGTGGGCTCCTTCCCGACGCGGGCAGAAACCGTCGATCTCATCGATGAACGCCAGCACCGGCCGCCCCTGCGCTGCCTCCCCCCGCGCCTCGGCGAAGACCTCCGCGATGCGGCGGGCGCTCTCCCCATACCACATAGAGAAGACGTCGGGCGGGGTGAGGACCAGGAAGACGGCCTCGCCCCATCGGGCGAGGACACGAGCGAGGGTAGTCTTGCCCGTCCCAGGGGGGCCGATCAGCAGCACCCCCTTGGGGTGCTGCAGGTCCAGGTATCAGAAGATCCCCGGGTTGCGCAGGGGCTCGATGATCCAGTTCTGCAGCTCCGCTCGCATCGCCTCCAGCCCACCCAGGTCGTCCCAGTCTACCTCTCCCACCTCTACGGCAGCGGAGGAAGAGGAGGAGCGTACCCGGGGCCGCCGCCCTACGGTGCGCGCCAGCAGGGCGCCGATCTCCTCCGCTAGGGCGGGCGGCGTCTCCACCCGCAGCTTTCCCTCCCATACGTTTTCCCAATCCAGGCTGACCCACGCTTCATTGATGTAGACCTCAATGCGGGCCCTCAAGGGGATCAGGCGCCCGGAGGGGTGCAAGGCGAAGGTAGGGGCGGAGCCCTCCGGCCCTTGGATGCGGGTCATGGTCGCCCGTCGGCGGAGCTGGTCAAGCAGCCGGAGCATGCCAGAGAGCGAGGGCTGGGGGACGTAGATGGTCATCGGCTCCTGCAGGTGCGCCTGCAGGAACGTCTCCACCCGGGCCAGGTCGGCCGGGGCGCAGCGGATGCGGACGGTCAAGTTCTCGCCAAACCCCGGCTCCAGCTGGATATGGCAGAGGGCTCCGTTGATCTCTGCCTTCATCACCGCCCGGATCGGGTAGACGAACCCGTCCGGGTCTTGTTGGAGCTGGGGCGCGCCTTCGGGCTTGTCCCGGAAATCCCAGCGCTCACCCAGCAGCACCACCCTCCCCTGTCGCAGGAGGCTCTCGTAGAAGGCGCGGGCGACGCGGTGGAGCCCTTTCACCTGACGGACTAGGGCGATCTCCCGCGCAGCGATGGGTCCCGGTGCGGCGCTCGAGGAAGGTCCCGGGGAGAATGGGGGCGGGGCAAGGGGAGCCTGATCCGTCTCGCTCATGGCGGCGCTCCTTCCACCGTTATCCCATTGCTAAGAAGGAGTTGAGGGACCGGTCAAGGTCGAAGGCGTCCGCTCCCTCCCAGCGCTTGAGGGCCGGGTCAGGACGGTGGCGAGGGGAGAGACCATGAGCTTGTGGAAAGGATCGCTGTATCCGAGCGCATGGTTTCCCTCCGGGAGCGTTTTGTCCTGCCGAGGACAGAGCGATGAGATCGAAAGCGATGGTCGCTGTGTCATAATCCGGCTGGCCGGTGATCGGGCAGAGGGCCATCACCTTCTTGCTGGTGATCACCACCCAGGTGACCTTTGGCAGGCGCGGTGCCGTGTCCAGCTCCCTGATGGGATAGCGCACTCGCTTGCCCAGCGCAGAGAACTCTGCCTCCTTCATCAAAAAACCTCCCACCGAGGGCTCCAAGTCACAGTTCGGAGAATGGGGCTCATAGTTCAGCATGCCACAAGCAGGGCGCTCGTCAAGAGTAGGGGTGGGTGGAGGGAGAAGCCTGCCTGGTGCGGGAGCGAGGAAGGTCCCGGGCGGCGAGGGGCAGCCAGGCACAGGGGTCTTCCCCCGCCGTCCGCCTCGGCCCGGAGGGCTCGGGGGCAGATGACGCCGTGGAACTGTTCGGCTTCTGTGAAGCCGGCGAGGGCGACCGTGGCAGACGCCCCGCAGGTGACGGCCAGCACCACGGCGTCGAAGTAACCAGTCCCCACTTCCCGCGGGTGGCGGACCACCGTGTAACCCTCCGCCTCCCGGGCAAACTCGGCTTCTTAGAGGCGGACGCAGTCGGACATCCTCTCCTGGCGGTAAGAGCAGGCCCGCTCGAAGGTATGCGGGTTGAGCAGATGCCCGCCGGCCAGGATGATGAAGAGGTCTCGAACCAGAGCAAATCCGCGCAAGGGGGCAGGCCAAAGCGCGGGCGATGGCGCTCTTCAGCCCGCCCCGCAAGACGAAACACCCCCTAAGTTTCACGCCGCGGTCAGGAAGGGACGGTCGCGCTCGTCGATGTCGCCCGTGAGCAGGGTGGCGCTCAGCGCATCGGTGCGGGCGATGAGAAGGGTAGGCACGCCCAGGACGTCGGCGGCCAGCCGGGCGGCGTTCCGGATGCCGATGAACTGGCCGGTGGGGATCAAGGCCTTCCCTCCGAGGTGGCTGCATTTCTTCTTGGCAGCCGGCTGGTCCTTGAAGTGCACCCTGGCCGCCCCCGCCTCGATCATCGCGTTCATCTGTTCGAAAGTTCAGAGGCACAGATGATCCCTCCGAACCCGGCCTCAGCGCCGGCAACGAGGGGGAGCAACCCGCCGCGCTTCCGGCGTCCCTACACCCTCTACTTATTGCGGTCCGGGAGGACCATCGCCGGATTGTGGGCGAAGGCCTTGATCGTGCTGAAGATATAGTCCCACCGGCCCAGGTTCAGCGCCGTGATCCGCTCCCGCAGCTCATACAGGATCTCCTCCATCTCGAAGGCTGCCAGGATGTGCTCGATGAGGACGGAGACGCGGATGGAGCCACGAGGCAGATCCAGCCGGCCCTCCGCTGCCTTGCAGACTTGGTTCCAGAAACGGGCCTCGTGGTAGCTCTCCATCTTGGGCAGATAGAGGTAGGGGCCGCTCCCTCGCCTTAGCAACTCCCGAGCGTTGTGGAAGACGAACAGCCCGAAATCGAACAGCGCCCCAGCGACCGGTCGGCCATCCACGAGCATGCGGGGCTCGCTCAGGTGCAGCCCGTGCGGGCGCACCATCAGCGTAGCGGTCTCCTCCGCCGGGCGATATTCCCGTCCGTCGGGCGCGACGTAACGGATGACCCGCCGCACCGCCTCTCGAAGGTTCTGTTGCCGTTCTGCAGCGCATCATCATTTATTTCACCCGTCTGGGGTGAAACTCATGAC
>JAGHYO010000177.1 GCA_017743605.1 Thermoflexus sp.
CCCCTGGACGCCCGCCTGTCGCCGCTGCGCCTACGCCCCGCTGTGCTGGGGATGAGCGGCAAAATCTCCGACGAAGAGGACCGATCGTTGCACAAACCCAGCATCCGGCGAAAATGAAGCAAGACCTAAGAACCAATCTCGCCCGCCCGGCTTCGAACCCAGAAACGGGAGGGATCGCGGATGATCCGAGATCGCCGGACCTGGGAAGCCTTTGAGGCGGAATGGCAGCGCCGGAACCCACCGGACCTCGAGGTTCATTTTCGTATCTTCGATCGTATGCTGGAGCTCGCCCGCGCGCTCCATGCCTGGCCGCCCGCGGATCCGTTAGAGGGATTAGAGGTCGATCTCCAGCTCGCCCGAGCGATCAACGCCGATGTCCGCCTCCCTGCTGAATAAACTGGCGCATGCGTTGGACCGAGAGGGCCTGCCCTATATGATCATCGGCGGGCAGGCCGTGCTGCTTTATGGGGAGCCGCGGCTGACGAGGGACGTCGACCTCACGGTGGCCGCTACGCCGGAGGAGTTCGATCGGGTGTGGCGCGTGGTTCAAGAAGCGCAGCTGCAACCCTTGATCGAAGACCCCCGATCCTTCGTCCGGCAAACCTGGGTGCTCCCCACCCTGGATGCGGAAAGCGGCCTGCGGGTGGACTTCATTTTCTCCTGGACCCCCTACGAACGAGAGGCCATCGCCCGGGCCCGGGTGGTCCCGGTTCTCGGATATCCGGTTCGATTCGCAGCCCCGGAGGACGTGATCGTTCACAAGGCCCTGGCCGGCCGCCCCCGGGATTGGGAGGATGTGCGGAGCATCCTGCGCAAGCAATCCGTGGACCCTGAGGAGATCCGCCGCTGGCTGCGCGCCTTCTCCGAAAGCCTGGGGCGCGATCTCCTGAGCCCCTTTGAGACGATCTGGGCTGAGGAAACCGGCCGAAGGGCGGCGGATCGCTGAAAGCCTCACCTCGAGAAGCAGATTTCGGGAACGATGGGACGCGCGTATTATCTGTTCCGCAGCGGGCGCCTGCGACGGCGCCAGAACACCCTCTATCTGGAATGGGAGGCCGACGGCCACGCCCAGCGCCAGGCCATCCCCGTGGAGGACGTGGAGGCTCTCTTCGCCATGGGGGAGCTGGACCTCAACACCCGCCTCCTGAGCTTCCTGGGCCGCCACGGGGTCAGCCTCCACGTGTTCAACTATTACGGGTTCTACGTGGGCTCGTTCTACCCGCGGGAGACCCGGGCCGCCGGACAGGTGGTGGTGGCCCAGGCCCTCCATTCCGCGGATCCCTCCCGCCGGCTCGCCCTGGCCCGCGGCTTCGTGGAGGGCGCCCTCTTCCACATGCGCCGCAACCTGCTCTACTACCGGCGCCAGGGCCTGCCGGTGGAGGACCCCCTGACCGCCATCGAGCACGCTTTGAGGGAGATCGAAAGCTGCCCGGATGTGCCGGCGCTGATGGGCCTGGAGGGACGAGCCCGGGATGCTTACTACGGGGCCTTCCCGGCCATCCTGGACCTGGAGGGATTCCGCCGCAGCCGGCGGCCGCCGGAGAACCCGATCAACGCCCTGCTCTCCTTCGGCAACGGCCTCCTCTACGCGGCCACCCTGTCCGAGCTCTACCACACCCCCCTCCACCCGGCCATCAGCTTCCTCCATGAGCCCTCCACCGGGCGCTTCTCCCTGGCCCTCGACCTGGCCGAGATCTTCAAGCCGCTCGTGGTGGATCGCATGGCCTTCACGCTGATGAACCGCGGCGCTTTGAGCGAGGAGGATTTCCTTGAGGAAGTCGGCTTCTGTTACCTGAAGGAAGAGGGGCGGAAGAAAGTGGTGGCGGAGTTCGAGGAGCGGATGCGGGAGACCGTGCAGCACCCCCGCCTGAAGCGCCCGGTGAGCTACCGAACCCTCATCCGCCTGGAGGCCTACAAACTGGTCCGACATCTGCTGGGGATGGAACCCTACGAGCCACTGAAAGCGTGGTGGTGAGGCGATGTATGTGATCATCGTCTACGATGTGGAAGTGGAACGCGTCGCCCGGGTCTGCCAGTATCTGCGCCGCCACCTCCACTGGGTGCAGAACTCCGCCTTCGAGGGGGAGATCACCCCCGCCCGTTTGGAGCGGGTGAAGGCGGAGCTCCGGGATCTGATTGACGAGAAAAAGGACACGGTGTATCTCTACATCCTGCAGGATCCCCACGCCGTGCGCCGCGAAGTGCTGGGCCGGGAGAAAGGCTCCACCTCCATGATCGTATGAGGGGCACGATGAGCCGGGAGATCGACAGCCCGAAGAGACAGGGGCCCGGGGACTCCCCTTACTGGATCCTGGGGGCGCTGGCCTTCGGGGTCTTCATCGCCGCGGACGACCTCACGGTGGTCAGCACGATGCTCCCCCGCATGATCGTGGACTTCGAGATCCCCATCCCCTCCGGCCTCCGGGATGCCGCCTGGATCGTCTCCGCTTACCTCATCGCCTATGTCACCGCGATGCCGCTGATGGGCCGGCTCTCGGATCGCTACGGGCGCCTCCCCCTTTACGTCCTCAGCCTGTCCCTTTTCCTCACCGGCTCGCTCCTTGTGCTCTCCGCCCGCGCGCTCCCCACCCTCATCGCCGCCCGCGCCCTCCAGGCCTTCGGGGGCGGGGCGGTGGTCCCCATCGCCATGGCCGCCGTCGGGGATCGCTTCCCGGAGGGGCGCCGCGGCTTCGCCATCGGTCTGCTCGCCGCCATCGACACCCTGGGCTGGATCTGGGGGCCCCTCTATGGGGCGCTCCTCATCCGCTACGGGCCGGAGGCAGGGGCCTGGCTCCACCACACCCTGGGGCTGCCCGCCGCCATGGCCGGCTGGAGCTGGCAATGGCAGTTCGCCCTGAACATCCCCCTCGCCCTTCTGGCGCTGGCCGCCGCCGGGATCGGCCGCCGGGCCTTCGGGAGCGCCCCCCGCGCCCTCGCGGTGGACATCCCGGGCGTCGCCCTCTTCTCCGCCGCCCTCGTCGCCCTCCATATCGGCCTCGACCGGATGGGCGGCTCCCTGGACCTCCCGGATTTCGCAAACCGGGCGCCGGCGGCCCCGGAGCAGGCGTGGCCGTGGCTTTCGCTCAGCGCCCTTGCCCTTCTGCTCTTGCTGTCCTACGAGCGCCGCGCCCGCGCCCCCTTCCTCCCTCTGGAGCTCTTCCGACGCTGGAACCTCGTGGGGGCCGGTCTGGCGAACCTGATCCTGGGGATCGGCCTGATCACCCCGATGGTTCAGGTCCCCCTCTTCATCAACACCCTGCGCGGCGAGGGCGCCACCCCGGCGGAATGGCTCGGCCGCGCGGCCCTGCGCAGCGGGCAGGTCCTGAGCGGGCTCACCGGAGGGATGGCGCTGGGGGCTCTCATCGGTGGCTGGGCGAGCCGCTGGGGATACCGCCGTCCGGCTCTGATCGGGATCCTGGCCGCCGCCCTGGCCCTCGGGCTGGCCGCGCGCTGGGAGGCCGAGGAGCCTTTCGGGCGGATGTTCCGGCACATGGCCCTGGCCGGGCTGGGCCTGGGGGCGGCCGCCTCGGCGTTGAGCGCCGCCGCCCTCGACGCCGCGCCCCCCACCGCTCGCGGCCTGGTCTCCGGCCTCCTGCTCATCCTCCGCCTGATCGGCATGAGCGTGGGGATGGCCGGCCTCACCGCATGGGGGACTTCCCGCTTCGAGCAGATGGTGACCGCCTACACGCTGGCGGAGCTCCCCGACGCCCTGCCGGCCATCACCCTGGCCATCCTGCGGGAGATCTTCGGGCTCGCCGCCCTGACCATGGGGCTGGCCCTCCCGGCCGCCGCCGCCCTCCACCCGCTCCGGCAAGGCGCTCCCGCCGGATCCAGCGCTCCAGAGAGCCCTTCGCGCATAGAAAAAGATTAAGCCCTTAAAGAAAGGAGGTTTCCGTGTCCCGACGATGGTGGCTGGCGCTCTTGCCTGTGCTGGCGCTGGTGTGCTGCGTGACGGGCCTCGCCGTCGGCGCCCTGGCCTACGCCCCCCTCCGCGAGCGGGTCCTGGCCCTCCTCGGGCTACGCCCCCAGATCCTGGCCGCGGAGATGGTTCCGGACGATGCGATCCTCTACATCTCACTCTCTTACAATCTCCAGGCCCAGCCCGGCTATGAAACCATCCGCCGCGCCTATCTGGAGAACCCCGAGGTCCAGCGCGCCCTCAAGGAATGGAAAGATCAACTGAAAAAGGAGTCCGAGATCGACTTCGACGCCGACATCGCGCCGTGGATCGGACCGGAGATCGGCCTGGCCCTCTTCTCCACCTCCCCGGAAGCCCTGGAGCAAGGTCGATTGCCCCTCGCGCTGCTCATCGCCTCCCGAGATCACCAGAAGGCGGATGCCTTCCTGGAGCGGCTGCGCCAGCTGGCCGAAAAGGAAGGCGGGCGCGTGGAGGCCCGCGCCCACCGCGGTCGGTCTTACCAGCTGCTGGTTTCGAAGGAGCCCCAGAGCCCTCCCCTGGCCATCGGGCGGCTCGGGGAGTTCGTGGTGATCGCGGTGACGGAGGAGGCCTTCCAGCGGGTGGCCGATCGCGCCGCCGGACAAGGCCAATCCATCACCGCCTCCCCGCGCTTCCGGAAAGTGATTCAGGCCCTGCCCGCCCAGAGCGTGATGATGGCCTATCTGGATTATCGGGAGCTGCAAAAACTCTTCCGGGAAGCCCTCCCCCGCCTGCAACCCGGCGCGCCGGATCCCGAATCCCTGCTGGGAGCCCAGGCCTCCATCCTCCAGGCCGTCGAAGGCGCCGGCTTCGCGGTGGAGCTGCAAGCCCAGGGCCTCCGTCTCCAGTCGATTGCGGTGATCGACCGGGCGAAGGTGCCCCAGGACCTTCGCGCCTCGCTGGACGCTCCGCCGATCTCCGAGGCGCTCCTGGGCCGGATCCCGGAGAACGCCTTCGGTTTCTTCCAGGCCGCCCGCATCGGACAGGGCCTGCGCCAGAGCCTGGAGATCCTCCGCCGGAACCCGGAGGCCCGCCGCCAGCTCCAGGACATGGAAGCGGCCCTGGGGATCCGGCTGGAGGAAGACCTCCTCGCCTGGATGACCGGGGATCTGATCCTGGCGGCGCTTCCCGCGCCGGCGGGGACCCCTCCGGAGATCCCGGTGGGGGTTTCGCTCTGGATCGGGACCGACCAGCCGGAGGCGGCCCGCGCGGGCCTGGAGCGCATGGAGGACGCCCTGGCGATGATGGGCGTTCGGGTAGAGGAGTCCACGCGGGGCCGGCAGGCCTTCCGCATCGTCACCGCGCCCACCGGGGAGCGCATCCTGGCC
>JAGHYO010000178.1 GCA_017743605.1 Thermoflexus sp.
GGCGGCTGCGCAGGACCAGCTGCTCCAGCTGATCGATCAGATGGAGGATGTCCATCCAGTCCTCCCCCTCATCCTGTTCCTTTTAGGCGCGAGATGCCCACTGCGACGGGGATGCCATCTATTCCCGGATGGAGATGATCGGCACCGTCTCGTCGGCCCGTTCCGCGGCTTTGGCGGCCAGGGCCTGGGCCACGTGCGGCGGGACCATGGCGGAGACGTCGCCGCCCAGGAGGGCCACCTCGCGGACGATGCTGGAGCTGATGAAGGCGTAGTCGCGGCTGGTCATCAGGCAGACCACTTCGATCTCCGGGGCCAGCTGCTTGTTGGTCAGAGCCATCTGCAGCTCCAGCTCGAAATCCGAGACCGCGCGCAGCCCCCGCACGATCACCTGGGCGCCGATCCGCCGGGCGAAATCCACCGTCAGCCCGCCGTAAGCCATCACCGTGATGTTGGGAAGATGCTGAAGGGCCTCCCGGGCCAGCGTGAGGCGCTCCTCCAACGAGAAGAGGAGGCTCTTGCTGGGCCGATCGTAAACCCCCACCACCAGCTCGTCGAAGATCGCCGCCGCCCGGGTGGCGATGTCGATGTGCCCGTAGTGGATCGGGTCGAAGGAGGCCGGATACAGGGCTCGGGTCATTCGGCGCTCCTCGCTACCAGATCAAGGCACTCCACAAATGATCCGTGTGGTGCTTTCAACGAGTAACAGGCCTTCAGCTCGGCTCCACCGGGCCCTGCCAGAAGCGGGTCACCGCCTCCGCCAGACGGCGGTGCTCCGGGGCCTGCAGCTCCGGATCCCGCTCCGCCAGGCGCTCCGCGGCCTCCCGGGCGAGCTCCAGCAGGCGCAGGTCGGTGAGGTCCGCCAGACGCAACTCGGGGAACCCGCTCTGGCGGGTGCCTAGGAAATCCCCTGGCCCGCGCATCTCCAGATCCTTCTGGGCCAGCTGGAAGCCGTCGTAGATGGTCTCGATGGCCCGAAGGCGTTCGATCGCCGCTTCCGAAGGGGATTCCGCCAGCAGGAGACAGTAAGAAGGATGGGTGCTGCGGCCGACCCGCCCGCGGAACTGATGCAGCTGGGCCAGCCCGAAGCGGTCCGCTCCCTCAATCAGGATCACCGTGGCGTTGGGCACGTCCACGCCGACCTCGACCACTGGGGTGGCCACCAGGACAGGGATCTCCCCGCGGGCGAAGGCGTTCATCACCGCTTCTTTCTCTTCGGATTTCATGCGTCCGTGGATCAGCCCCAGCCGCAGGTCGGGGAAGACCTCGCGCTGCAGCCGTTCATACTCCTCGACGGCTGCCCTGGCCTCGATTTTATCGGAGCCTTCCACCAGCGGACAAATGATATAAGCCTGATGGCCCTGCGCCACCTGCCGGCGGATGAAGGCGTAGGCCCGCTCCCGCTCCTCGGGCATCAGCCAGCGGGTGAGCACCGGCCGACGGCCGGGCGGCATCTCGTCCAGCACCGAGAGATCCAGGTCCCCATATAGGGTGAGGGCCAGGGTGCGGGGGATGGGGGTGGCGGTCATGACCAGGACGTGGGGGTTATAGCCCTTGCCCCGCAGGGTTGCCCGCTGCAGCACCCCGAAACGCTGCTGCTCATCGATGACCACGAAGGCCAGATCCCGGAACGCGACCTCCTCCTGGATCAGGGCATGGGTGCCCACCACCAGCTGGCAGCTTCCCTCGGCCAGCTCGGCGTAGATCTGCGCCCGCTCCACCCCGGTGACCCCGGCGGTCAGCAACCGGATGGTGGGGGTGGGCAGGCCGGCGGCCGCCCAGCGCTCGGCCAGGGCGAGCAGGTTGCGGTGATGCTGCTCCGCCAGGATCTCCGTCGGCGCCATGATCGCGCTCTGGGCCCCCGCCAAGAAGACCGCGTAGGCTGCCAGGGCCGCCACCACCGTCTTGCCTGAGCCCACCTCCCCCTGGAGCAGGCGGTTCATCGGCACTCCGGACCTTAGATCCTCTAGGATCTGGGAGAGGACTCGTCGCTGGGCATTCGTGAGGGTGAAGGGGAGGGCCGCAGTGGCCCGTTCCAGAAGGGCTTCGTCGAAGGCCAGCGCCCGGCCCGGCGCGCTACGCCACCGTCGTCGGGCCTCCAGCAGGCCGATCTGCAGGTAAAAGACCTCATCGAAGGCCAACCGTCGCCGGGCCTTCTCCAGCGGCTCCCAATCGTCGGGGAAGTGGACCTGCTTCAGGGCAGCGGGGAGATCCGGGAACCCGTAGGCTTCCCAGATCCACGTCGGGAGGGGATCCTCCACCCGCTCCGCCCAGTAATCCACCACCCGCTTCATCAGCGAACGCATAAAGCGCTGGGTAAGGCCCTCCGTCAGCGGGTAGATCGGGACGATGCGGGCGGTGTGCAGCAGCTCGCGATCCGCCGGCTCCCACTCCGGGGAGCAGAACACCGGTCGCCCCAGGAACTCATCGACGCGCCCGCTCACCACGATGAACTGACCTGGCTTGATGCGATCCAGCAAATAGGGCTGGTTGAACCACGTGCACTCGATGATCCCCGAGCCGTCCGTGATCAGCGCCTTGATCACTGTGAGGCCGTTCCCGGTCCGCTTGCTCCCGATGTCCATCACCTCCCCGATGACCGTCACCTCCTCCCCGACCCGCAGGCGGTGGATGGGCTTGAGGGCCCGGAAGTCCACATACCGGCGAGGGAGCAGGTACAGGAGATCCCGAATCGTCCGCACGCCCAGGCGCCCCAGGCGCTGGGCCCGCTCTCGCCCCAGGCCGTGGATCACGTGGACCGGGGCCTCCAGACCCAGAGACTCGACCCGGGCGGCCCGCCGAGGGGAAACCCGAGGGACCAGTCGGGCCCGGGCCCTCCCGGAGGGCTTCTCCTCCGGTTCAGGGAGGGCAGGGGGTGCTGTCGGGGCCGCAGGGGCAGCCGGCGGCGGCTGCGAGGGCTGAGGGCGCCCCATGGGCTCGGGCGGGACCGAGGGGGCGCTGCGGCCGCTCCGGAGATGGCGCTCCCGCTGAAGAGCCTCCTGGATGCGGGCTTCTAACGCTTCGACCAGGCGTCGGCGCTCCTCCACGTCGGCGGCCTCATAGCACCGCAGATCCGCATAGATCGCCTCCAGGGCCAGGAGGAGCTCTGGATCCCCTCCCTGGAGCGCGGCCCGGGCCTGCCGATACCAGTGATCAGCGAAGCGGCCCATCCCGCCGATCACGATGCGGTTTCGATAGCCGTCCTGGGCTTCGTGCTTGAGGATCTTTTGCAACTGCTGGAACGGCGAAGCCATGGAGGATCTTTCCTCAGAGACTTCAGGATGCATCCTCGCCGGACCAGCCTTCCCCGAGGAGCCGAATACGGACCGGCCGGCGCGGCGTCCCTTCATACCAGGTACGGACTGTCTGATCCCCGTATTTGGGTCGGCGCCGCTCAGTGATCCGGGGCAGGTCCTCCGGCGGCAACGGCTCCGCGATCCCCGGCCACTGCCGGCCCTCGATCTCCACGATCACCCGGCGATCTGCCCGCAGGTTTTGATACCAGTCGGTGCCCGGGTCCACGGCCTGGGCATGGGCCATCGGGTAGACCGCTCCTTCCCAGTACACGAACCACCGCTCCACCCGGTGCAGCCAGCCGCTCGGTCGGCCCCAGGTGATGAGCTCCAGTGCCTCCACCGCCCCCATTGGATGTCAGGCCAACGTATTATGCCTCACGGGGGATCCACCGGGATCTAAGTATAATCCAGAGCAACGATCCCGCGCAGCCGTGAACCAACCGTGGAGGCCCGGATGACGCTTCGGCTCTACTGGAAGGATCCTTATCTTTGGCGATTCACCGCGCGGGTGGTGGAGGAAACCATCCATCAGGGCCAGCCGGCCGTGATCCTGGATCGCACTGCTTTCTACCCAGCCGGAGGCGGTCAGCCGTCCGATCGCGGGACCCTGAACGGGATCCCGATGCGGGAGGTGGTGGAGCGGGAGGAGGATGGGGCGATCCTGCACCTCCTCGAACGTCCACTCAGGGCGCAGGAGGCAGAAGGGATCGTCGATAGGGAGCGCCGCTTCGATCACATGCAGCAGCACACGGGGCAGCACATCCTCTCCCAGGCCTTCCTCCGGGTCGCAGGCGCGCAAACGATTTCCTTCCACATCGGCCACGAAGTGGTGACCATTGACCTGGAGACGGCAGATCTGCCGGAGGCGGTGGCGGAGGCCGCGGAGGAGCTGGCCAACCGGGTGGTCGTGGAGAACCGAGAAGTGCGGACCTGGTGGGTAGGGGAAGAAGAAGTGGAGACCCTGGGGTTGCGCCGGAGCCCTTCCGTGGAGGGACCGATACGGATCGTGGAGGTGGCGGATTTCGATCGCAACCCGTGCGGAGGCACCCACGTCCGGCGCACGGGGGAAGTGGGGCCGATCAAGATCCTGAGGTGGGAGCGTCGCGGCGGGGGAGTGCGGGTGAGCTTCCTCTGCGGCTGGCGGGCCCTGCGGGATTATCAGGGGAAACACCGGCGGCTCCTCCAGGCCGCCCGCCTGCTGAGCGCAGGGGAAGCGGACCTGACGGAGGCCGTGCAGGCACTGCAGCGCGAGCTGAAGGAAGCTCAGCGCAACCTGTCCCTCTTGCAAGAGGTTTATGTAGAGGAAACGCTTCTGACCCTGGAACGCGAGGCTTTTGCGGCGCCATTTGGGGAGCTGGTGATCCACGTGTGGGCGCAGCTGCCTCCCGGGCTGTTGCCCCGCTTGGCGCGGCGGCTCAGCGCCTCGGGGCCCCGCCTGGTGATCCTGGCGGCGGGAGGGAGCGCCGGTCTCCTCGCCGTGGCGTGCGGCCCGGGGATCCCCGTCTCGGCCCAGGAGGTTCTGGAGCGGATCCGGAGCCGTCTCGGCTTCTCCGGAGGCGGGGGTCGTTCGGATTACGCCCAGGCCCCGTTGCCGCTCGCGATTTCTATGGCAGATCTCCATAGGATCATCGAACAGATACGGGAGGAGCTGGCAGGCAGAGGGGCTGAAAGCGCTTCTTCCTCCTCTTGAACAAACTGGCTGCGCCGGGTCCTCGCCGGATCGAACCGGGCATCGATTTCCTCTACTGCTGAGAAAGGTCTCCACCTACCTCCCCGGGCTCGGCGTCAAGACCGGGCACAATTTTCTCTCCAACGTTCCATCGCAGCGGACAGACTCGCCTCTACTTCCCCCTCTCGCGTTCTCCTCCAGATTCCCTCCGCATCCCACAGCGATCGGGACACCCGGAAGGCT
>JAGHYO010000179.1 GCA_017743605.1 Thermoflexus sp.
GCTCTCGTCGACCACGTCGAAATCCACCAGGCCGATGCGCCCCACCCCGGCGGCGGCCAGGTAGAGGGCGGCGGGGGAGCCCAGCCCGCCCGCTCCGATGATGAGGACGCTGGCGGCCTTCAGTTTCTTCTGGCCGGTCAGGCCCACCTCCGGCATCAGGAGATGCCGGCTGTAGCGGCGGATCTCCTCGTTTGTCAGGATCACCTCGTCGACGTTCAGCATCTGAACCTCCCGAAAGGCGAAGGATAGCGGTTCAGGCATGCGGACGCGGGGCGGATCCGTCGAACTTCCTCTGAAGCTGGAGCCACTGCTGCCGCAACCTCTCCGCCGTCGCCACCCCGTTGTTGATCACCCGCACCGTCCCGCAGGCGTCCACCCACATGGTAGTTGGCACCGTCCAGACCCGATAGCGGGTCGCAGACTCGGGATCGGCGGTGACGTCCACCGCCTGCACCCGAACGGCCTCCCGCCACTCCGCCGCGAGAGCCTCAAGGATCGGCGTCTGAATCAGGCGGCACGGACCGCAGGAGGGCGCGTAGAAATATAAGAGGGTGAACGGGCCCTCCAGGTCCTCTGCCTGGGGCCGGGCCAGCCGACGCTGGGCGCATGCGATCAGACACCAGGCCAGCCATAGGCCCAGCAGCACCCCGAGGGCCAGCAGGGCCCGCTCAATCATCCCTCTACCTCCCGACGCTCGATGGGCCGGGCGGTGAAGCCGGGGACGCCTAAGCGGCTCAACTGGTAATACACGAAACAGCCGGCGCAGAACCCGAAGAACAGGTTCAGGGCCGCCAGGACGATCACCAGCCAGGTCAGGACCCATCCGATCGTGGCGTAGCCCGTGAAGAGGGCCGCCGCCCCAAGGGCCAGGAAGATCCCGCCCAGCCCCTGGGCGAACCGGTGGGGCTCCGGGTTGTCCGTCAGCACCCAGGGCCGCAGCCATCCCCGGGGCCTCAGGATCCGAAAGTAGATCTGCTGGAACAGGGCCGCGGCGGGGAAGGCCGTTCCCACCAGCATCGCAAGGGCCGCGAAGGTCACCAGCGCCGGCAGGTTGAACACGAAGCCCAACAGGTTCAGGGTGATGATGCTGGCCTGGTTGAACTTCAACGCCGTGTGGTCCACCGGTCGCTCCACCATCTCCCACCTCCACCGACGGTCCGATGCCAGTTCAGGCCCCGGGGGACCTCCCGCCGGCGATGGAGGGCACGATGCTGAGGGTCTGCCCGTCCGGGATAGGAGTCTCTTCCCCCTGCAGATAACGGACATCCTCATCGCCCAGGTAAAGATTCACGAAGGAGCGCAGGCGTCCCTCCTCGTTGAACAGGTGCCGCTGGAGCTCCGGGAACTGATCCGTCAGCGCCCGCAGGGCTTCCCCCACCGTGCGGGCCTCCACGGTCACCGCTTTCTCCCCGCGGGTGTAGACGCGCAGCGGAGTTGGGATCAGGATCTGCACCGCCATCGATTCCGCCTCCTGAAGAAGGATGAAAAGGTCCGCCGCAATGCGGCGGGTTTTCGCTCAGGCTGTGATCTCCAGGGATCGCTCGACGAAGGCGGAGCGGTCGTCCCAGAGCTCCCAGACCCGCCAGTCGACAGCCCGGCCGCTCTCCACCGAGACAATAAGGTAGGCATACCAGGGCCAGGCGTGCTCCCGATCGAAAGCGGAGGGCTGGGCCGGGTGATCCGGGTGGGAATGGAAGAACCCGATGATCTCCAGCCCCGCCGCTGTGGCAGCCCGCTCGGCCGCCCGCACCTCCTCCGGCGGGATCAGGAAGCGGTGGGTCTGTTCCGCCGGGTTCTCCCAGCGGTTGACCACCAGCCGGAGGTCCTCCACCACCTTGACCCCGTTGACCTCCCGGCCCAAGAGGATCCCGCAGGCCTCTGCCGGGTAGCCGGCCTCGACGTGGGCCCGGATCCGATCCCAGTGCGCTGCGGGCAGCCGCAAGGCCATGGGGTTACCTCTTAGAGGATTCGGCCTTGAACCAGAACGGCTCGCTGAGATACTTGTATCCGGCGTCGGGAAACAGGGTCACCACCACCCCCTCCCGCAGGCGGGCGGCGACCTTGAGGGCAGCCGTCATCGCCGCGCCGGCGGAGATCCCCACGAACAGGCCCTCCTCCCGGGCCAGCCGCCGCGTCATGGCGTAGGCCTCCTCCGTGGAGACCGTGAGGATCTCGTCGACGAGATCTGGATCATAGATGCCCGGGCGGATCGCGGTTTCCATGTGTTTGAGCCCCTCCAGGCCGTGGAAGGGCCCGTCGGGTTGCACGCCGATGAGGCGGATCTCCGGGTTCTGCGCTTTCAGGTAGCGGCCCACCCCCATCATCGTCCCGCTGGTCCCCAGGCCGGCGACGAAGTGGGTGATCTGCCCCTCCGTCTGGGCCCAGATCTCCGGCCCGGTGGTGCGGTAGTGAGCCTTCCAGTTGGCCGGGTTGTTGTATTGATCAGCGTAGAAATACCGCTCGGGATCGGCCTCGTAGAGACGGCGGACTTCCAGGATCGCCCCGTCGGTCCCCTCCAGGGGATCCGTGAGGATGAGCTCGGCGCCGTAAGCCCGCAGGATGCGCAGCCGCTCGGGGCTGGCGCTGGCCGGGATGCAGAGGGTGACCGGGTAGCCCCGGGCCGCCCCGAGCATCGCGTACGCAATCCCCATGTTGCCGGAGGTAGCGTCCAGGATGACCTTGCCCGGCCGCAGCCGGCCCTCCCGCTCCGCCGTGAGGATGATCTCCCGGGCCGGGCGGTCCTTCACGGACCCCCCCGGGTTATACCATTCCGCCTTGGCGTAGACCTCCACCGGCGCGAGCGAGGCGGCAATGCGCCGGAACCGGACCAGCGGCGTGTGGCCGATGAGCTCGAACAGGTCTTTTGCCTCCACCACCTGAGCTCGGGATATCGTGGGCACCATCGAACCCCCCTCACACTCCTGTGGCAAACAAAAAGGACCAACGCGACTCGGCAGGCTGGAAACGGGCCAGCGGCCTCGACACCCTCAGGGCGCGGGGGCGTTGGCCACCCACCGATTCGGTTGGTCCGCGATCAGGCGGGAAAGGGGCTCTCGTGGAGCCCCCACCCCGGGCAGGTGGCGTTAACGCCCCCGCCCAGGACAGATGCAACGCGCAAGCTTCATGCCGGTTCGCATTTTGGGTCCACCGGATCAGCCTTTCTTCTACATCTTACGGAGCGGGTTAGGCGTTGTCAAATTTGGGGTGTTGGCGGGGGTCCGCGCGCCATTGACGGGATCAACGGGAGAAGCCATTCTAAACCCGAGAGGCCGTTTGGGACGGACTGGAGGGACTTCCGTTTGAAACCAGGGGAGCTGCATACGGCGCGCATCCGCCGATGGGTCTCCGCCGGGGCTTTGCTGCTGATCCTCTGGCTTCTCGGCGCCCGGCCTCCGGACGCCTTCCCTCTTCGTCCGATGGAGGGGACGCCCTCACTGGCGCTCCCCGCCCTCACGCCGTCCCCCTCTCCGGCTCCCCTGCGTCCGACGCCGGGCTCGCCGTATGAGCTGGCCATCGTGGATTTCCGGCTGCGTCCGGACGGACCGCTCTACGCCGGGGATCGGCTCAGCTTCGAGGTAGAGGTCCGGAACGTCGGCCGCGCCCCCCTCACAGGAGGCCAGGTGGAGCTCCAGCGTGGGGGGCCGGGGGGCGAGGAGATCCTGGCGGAGGCCTTGCTGCCCGAGCTGGCGCCGGGCGCCTCCCACCGTGTGGTGTGGACCTGGGCCTGGCATGCTCCCGAGCCGGGGACCTTTTCCATCGTCGCGGTCGCCTGGGGGGATGGCGTGGGAATGGGAGCGGAGGCCCGCTGGACGCAGAGGGTGACCCTGCGCCCGCGAGAGGCGCTCCCGGAGCCGGAGCGCCGAGCCTGCTGGGCTCAGGCCCGCAGTCGGTGCTGCACCCACGTCTACCTCACGGGCACCGCAGCGGAGGCGGATCTCGCGCGGTTGATGGCGTGGGCGGATGAAATGGAGGCCGCGGTGCGGATCCGCCTGGGCCTTTCGACCTCGCCCCCCATCTACGTGGTCTGGATCCCGCGCCTGCTGGGACACGGCGGGTTCGCCTTCGGGGACAGCTTGATCCTGACCTATCCGGTGGCGGATCGCCTGCCGGTGGATCTCCCCACGATCCTGCGCCACGAGATGGTCCACCGAATGACGTGCTCCCTCATCGGCCGCGAGAACTGTCTGTGGCATCTCCCGGCGCTGATCACGGAGGGCCTGGCGGTCTTCATCGCTGGAGGGCATTACCGCCCGGAGCCGCTGACCCAACGGGCCGCGGCCCTTCTCCGGATGGGCGGCTGGATCCCCCTGGAGGAGCTGGTCGAGGACTTCTATGCCCATCCCCATGAGATCGGCTACCTGGAAGCAGGCGCCTTCGTGGAGGAGCTGGTCCGGGAGGGCGGATGGCCCCGCTTTCTCACTTTCCTTCGATCCTTGGAGCGCCGGCCCGGGGAATCTGATCGGACCGTCCTTGACCGGGCCCTTCGGGATGTCTATCATCAAGGTATCCACGGGATCGAATCCCGCTGGCGGGAGGCGTTGGAGCAGCTGCCGCCGGATCCGGAGCAGGCGGCAGATTTGCAATTCTTGTGGGCCTTCTTCGAGGCCCTGAGGGCCTACCAACGAAAATACGATCCCTCGGCGTATTTCCTCAGGGCGTGGCTGCCGGACTGGCGTCAGGCGGCCCGCGAGGGGATCGTGGCGGACTTCATGCGGGCGCCGGATTCTCCGGAAGGGAGGCAGGCGTGGCAGGACCTGCAGGCGGCGCGGGCGCAGGCGGCCCGAGGCGATGAGGCAGCAGCGCTCGCTGCGCTCCAGGCGCTCTGCCGGGCCCTGGATTGCTCCCACATTGCACAGCCCGCTCGATAGCGTTCGGACCTTTCGGCTCCAGATAGACGGGCGAAAGGATAGAGGGTGATGCGTGCGGCGTATGGGGGCTGGTATAGAGGCGCCCCGCTCTCCGGCTTGGTGCTTGCGCTCCCGCCGCGCGGCCGCAGGCGGCGGGAGCCGCTCTACGCCGTCCTAACCGTGCAGGGGGATGCGGGGACGCTGCCCTTCGAGGAGATCGCTCGATGGCTGCGGGACGCCTTCGATCGGCAGTCCGGCAGCCTGACCGGGGCGCTCCGGGAGACCGCGCTGGCTTTCCATCGCTGGCTTCTGGAACAAAACCGGAACGCGCCGCCCGGGGAGCGCTGGGAGGTCGG
>JAGHYO010000180.1 GCA_017743605.1 Thermoflexus sp.
GAAGAGAGGCCTTCGCCCTGAACCTCTGTCTTCGATCCCACAAACGGTCGCGGCGGAAGCCGCTCCTACAACCCTGAACCTCGGTCTTCGATCCTGCAGAGGGTCGCAGCTAAAGCCGCTCCTACCAAACATCGATCTTTGTAGGAGGGGCTTTCGCCCCGAACTTCGATTTTCGATGACGCAAAGGTCGCTTTGATCTTCCTGCATAGGAGCGAGAAGCGGGGGATAAGCTTATGCTCAAATCGAACGAGGAGCCAGATCCCGTTGGGAGGGTCCGCCAAAGTCCTCAATAACCTTGAAATGGGAATCTCCGAAATGCCACACCTCACAGCCATGAACCAGGGCGACGCCTGCGATGAGGAGGTCGGTAGTCGGCACGCGGCGGCCACTTCGGCTTAACCTCCAGGCCAGATGAGCCGCTGCAAGGGCTTCCTCCCACCGAACGGTCAAATAGATTAGGGTTTCCAGATCTCGTTGTAACAGTTCCCGGTCGTTTTCGGTTCTGGCTCCAGATAGCAGCTCGATCATAATTGGAGCTCTCAGGGCGATCTCATGATGCTCCAGGGCCTCTTGAAGGGCCTGTTTTACGTGGGCTGAACCCCTCGGGTGGTAAAACTCGATCCATGCAGATGTGTCGATCAGAATCCGAGCCATTAGCGCCTCTCCCGCATACGGCGGAGGTCTTCCGGAGTTAGCTCCAGCTCCACCGCTCCGGCGTGGCTTGCGATCTGCCTTCGCCGGAGACGGTGGATCAGCTCATGTAATGCAAGCTCGATGATCTCCTCTTTTGTTTTGGCACCGCTCAGCCGCTGCGCTTCCTCCAACAGCCGCTCATCGATACGGACGATCACCTGTGTCATGGGCTTCTCTCCCCCAAGGGGTTTCAGGGATCATTCTAACCTGTCTCCTCGGAAGAGAGGAAAAGGTCGCGGCAGAAGCTGCTCCTACCGAGCATCGGTCTTTGTTAGGAGAGGCTTTCGCCCCGAACCCCAGTCTTCGACGACGCAAAGGTCGCGGCTGAAGCCGCTCCTACGGGGTTGGTCTTTTTTGTAGGAGGGGCTTCAGCCCCGAACTTCGGTTTTCGATGCCGCGGGGTCGCTTCCTGGAAGAGAGGCCTTCGCCTCGAACCTCGGTCTTCGATCCCGCAAGGGGTTGCGGCGGAAGCCGCTCCTACAGGTGAAAGAATTTCTTTTACAGGAAGCGGCGGAGCTGCTCCGGGGAGAGGTTGCCGCCGCTCAGGATCGGGGCGATGGTCTTCCCGCGCACCGGATCCCGGAGCCGCTGTAAGCCGAAATTGAATTTCGGCTCGTATTCATCGCGCCAGCCGCGCGATGGTGGCGCCGTCGTCCGAAGTGGACTCGAAGGCCTCCACGTGGGGATGCCCCTTCAAGCGCTCCCGCACGGCCCGGCGCAGCGCCCCGGTGCCCTTGCCGTGAATGATCCGCACGAAGGGCATGCCGGCCAGGAAGGCGTCGTCTAGGAATTTCTCGAGGACCGGGAGGGCGTCCTCCACCCGCATCCCCCGCAGGTCGAGGTCCAAGGCCACCCCGGACGGCGGCGACGGAGGAGAGGGAACGGGGGCCAAGGTCGCTGCGGGCCGTTCCCGGCGCTCTAGGTCTGCGAGGGGCATCCGCAGCCGCCAGCGGCCCACCTGCACGTCCGCCTCCTCGCCTTCTACGTGGAGGATCTCACCTTCGGCTTGGAGGGGGCGCACCCACACGCGGTCGCCGGTGGCGAAGGCAGGCCCCGCGCGAGCTTCCGGCGCCGCCAGCGGGGGCGTGAGGGGGCCGCGGGCGCGGGCCCGCAGGGCCTCCAGGCGCTGCCGGGCGGCTTCCACCTCCGCCTGATGGATCCGCCGGACCTGCCGTCGGACGCGTCCCACTTCTTCCTGAGCCTCCCGGAGCAGCGCCTCGATCTGCTCCCGGGCCTCACGGAGCAGCCGCTCCCGCTCCGCTTCGATGCGGGCGAGGCGCTCGCGCCATTCGGCCTCCAGAGCGCACGCGGTGGTCCGGGCCTGCTCGGCCTCCTCCCGGGCCCGGGCGGCCTCCTCTCGCAGCCGCTCGGCTTCCGACAGCAGCGCCTCCAGACGCAGGGCCTCCGGCGAAGCATATTGCTGCGCGCGGGCGATCAGGGCCTCGGGCATCCCCAGCCGGCGGGCGATGAGGAAGGCGTTGGAGCGCCCGGGGAGCCCGATGCGCACCCGATAGGTGGGGGCCAGGGTCTCCGGGTCGAACTCCACGCTGGCGTTGACCGCCCCCGGCGTGGTCTGGGCCCACAGCTTGAGCTCCGGGAAGTGGGTGGCCACCAGAGTGGTGGCCCTCCGCTCGTGGAGGCGCTCTAACAGGGCGCGGGCCAGCGCCGCCCCCTCCATCGGATCCGTCCCCGCCCCCAGCTCGTCCAGGAGAACCAGGGAGCGGGCGGTGGCTTTGTCCAAAAAGCCCAGGATGTTGGTGAGGTGGGCGGAGAAGGTGGAGAGGTTCTGCTCGATGCTCTGCTCGTCTCCGATGTCGGCGTAGATGCCATCGAACACCGGCAGGCGGGAGCCTTCCGCCGCTGGGACGTGCAGGCCGCTCTGGGCCATGATCGCCAGAAGCCCCACGGTTTTCAGGGCCACCGTCTTGCCGCCGGTGTTGGGGCCGGTGAGGATCAGCATAAAAGTGGAAGGATCGGGGGGGATGTCGATGGGCACCACCCGCTGGGGGTCCAGCAGCGGATGGCGGGCCTGGCGCAGCCAGAGCGGCGATTGTGTCCGTTGCTCCGGGGGCTCGTCCGGCCACTGGACGATCTCCGGGCGCTCCGCGCGCAGATCGATGGCGTAGCGGGCCTTGGCCAGCGCCAGGTCGAGATCCGCCACGGCCTCCAGGGTGGAGCGGATCTCCTCCGCCCGGGCGCCCACGGCGGCGCTCAGGGCAGCCAGGATGCGGGCGACCTCCTTCTCCTCCTGGGCCTGGGCCGCGCGGAGCTGGTTCCCCCGTTCCACCACCGGCAACGGCTCGATGAACAGGGTGGCCCCGCTGGCGGAGACGTCGTGGACCAGGCCCGGGATCTTCCCCCGATGCTCGGCCTTCACCGGGATCACGAAGCGGTCCCCGCGTAGGGTGATCAGGGGCTCCTGCAGATACGGGACGTAGCGAGGGTCCGTGAGGTAAGCCTGCAGCCGGCCTTGGATCTCGTGGGTCAGGCGGCGGATCTCCGCGCGCAGGGCCCGGAGGGCCGGGCTGGCCTCGTCCTTCACCTCCCCCGCCTCGTCCAGGCAGCGGGCGATCTCCTCCTCCAGCTCTGGGAACTCCTGCATGCGCGCGGCGTGGCGGGCCAGATGGGGCCACTCCCCCGATCGCCTGAGCAGGATCCGGCGGGCGCGCCGGGCCGCCTGAAGGGTCCCCCGCAGGGCGAGGAGGTCGGCGGGGACCAGGGTCGCCCCGCGCCGGGCTGCCTCTAAATGGAGGCGGAGGTCCCGGACCCCGCCCAGGTCAAAGCCGGGCTCCCGAGCGAGGAGCCGGCGGGCCTCCTCCGTCTCGGCGAGCCGGGCGAGGACTTCGGCAGGGTCGGCGGAAGGGCGCAGGGCGCGGGCCTTCTCCGCGCTCCAGGGGAAGGCGGTGTAAGCGGCCAGCCGCTCCCGGATCTTGGGCCATTCCAGGGTGATCAGGTCGTGTTCGCGCACCGCAATCTCACCGTTCGGGGATCCTACGCATGATCATACCCTGGGTCTGAAGGGGAAGGGCATGTGGGCGTAATCGGGGCGGCGAACCTTCGGGGGGGAGGCCGGCCATGCAGCCCCGTCGGATCGAGCCGCTGATCAGCGTCGAGGAGCCGGCGGCGCGGGTGTGGGATCTGGCGGCCCGGATCTCGGCGGATTACCGAGGGCGGGAGCTACTGGTGGTGAGCGTCCTCAAGGGTGCCTTCGTGTTCTGCGCCGATCTCCTCCGGCATCTGGAGGGGACGCCGGCCCAGGTGGATTTCATCGCCTGCTCCAGCGACGAGACGGCCACCGAGACCCCGGGGGTGGTTCGCATCCTCAAGGGCCTCAACGCCCCGGTCGCCGATCGGGACCGCGTTGCGGGTGGAGAACATCTAGACGTAGGGCTGACGTTGCAGTATCTGCGGGCTCATCTGCGGAGCCGGGCCCGCGCAGCCTGCGCACCGCCGTGCTCCTGGACAAGCCGTATCGCCGTCGGGTCCCTATCCCTGTGGACTACCGCGGCTTTGAGATCCCGGATCTCTTCGTAGTGGGCTACGGGATCGACTGGGCGGAGCACTACCGTCATCTGCCCTACATCGGGGCAGTGCGTTTTCTGTGAAGCGGTGAGGGCGGGATTCCATGCGCGAGGATGGGGTCCTTTGTCTCTTCTCCGTTCGTTGTGCTATGCTGAACACGAACAATCGCGCAGCCGGGTCATCGGATCCGCTTGGACCTGACTGCCGGGAGGAAGCGATGGCCCGCACTGGTATTCAGGAGCTCATCCTGCAAGAATTGGAAGGACTGGCGGAGGATCGCATCCTGGAGGTCCTGGACTTCATCCGTTTCCTGAAGTCCAGGCAGGGGGAACATCCGCCGCTTCCGGGCCGCCGGCTGATCCCTCAACCTGAGGCGCTCCGGATCCTGGCTGAACTGGACCGCATCCGGGCCGAGGTGGAAGCTCGCTATGGAGTCTATCCGGGCGATCCGGTGCGGGAGGTTCGAGAAGCCCATGAGCGTCGGATGGAGGAAGCGTGGAAACCATCGTCATAGATGCCAACATCGGGGTGGCACTGGTCTGCCCGCTGTTGTATTCCCGCGCATGCCGGGACCGTATGGAAGAATGGTTGCGACAGGGGATGAACTTAGTGGTCCCCGCGCTCTGGGACTATGAGATTGCCGCGGCGCTGCGCAAGCAGTGGGCCCAGAATCTGTTGTCACGAGAGGCCGCCCTGGAGGGATTGACTCACCTCTTCGGCTTGCCGATCCAACGGGTGTCCGCAAGCCCGGAGTTGCTGGCTCAGGCCATGATATGGGCGGAGCGCCTGGGGCAAATGACGACCTATGATGCCCAATATCTGGCGCTCAGCGAGCGGCTTGGCGCTCCCTTCTGGACCGCTGATCGAAAACTTTATCGCCGTTGTAAGGAAATCGGCGTGGATTGGGTGAACTTGGTTGGATAGAGGTGACAACCTTTCGGGGCGTGTTGCGGGTGGAGGACATTGTGGACACGGG
>JAGHYO010000181.1 GCA_017743605.1 Thermoflexus sp.
GGTGTGCGCGCTGCAAGCAGGAGGCATCTGAACCGGAGCCCCTCGATGAGCTCCGCCCGATCGTCCTCCAAGAGGGTGCCCGTTTCAGCCGGCTGATGGCATCCGTCCACCGCGAACTTGCGCGGGGCGACCTGCACAGCCATCCTGGCCTCTCCCCTCGTTGCTCTATCTACGGAAGCGTCGGGTCCGCTCCGGATCTCACCAGACCCGGCAGATCAGGCCCTTGAGGTATTCGGACTCGGGGAACGAGAGACGGATGGGATGATCGGGTCCCTGGGAGAGCTTCTCCAGGATCTGGACCTCTCGCCCGGCGTCCTCCGCGGCAGCAAAGACGATCTTCTGGAAGAGCTCCGGGGAGACGAGGCCGGAGCACGAGAAGGTGATCAGAAGCCCGCCCGGGCGGATCAGGCGGAGGGCCTGCAGGTTGATGTCCTTGTAGCCACGGGCGGCGCGGTTCCGGTGCGCCTGGGAGTAGGCGAACTTCGGGGGATCCAGGATGACAGCGTCGAACCGCCGCCCGTCAGCAACAAAGCGCCGCAGCACCCGGAAGGCATCCCCCTCCACGTTCTCGAAACGGTCCTCCCGGAAGCCGTTGAGGCGCAGGTTCTCCGCCGCCAGGCGCAAGGACTCCGCCGAGGTATCCACGTTCACCACGCAGCGGGCCTCGGCGGCCAAGGCGTAGACGGCGAAGGCGCCGGTGTAAGAGAAGGCGTTGAGCACCTCCTCCGCGCCGCGCAGGTAGGCGGCCGTCCGCCGGCGGTTCTCCCGCTGATCCAGGTAGAAGCCGGTTTTGTGCCCCTGCGCCAGGTCCACGTAGAAGCGATGTCCGTGCTCGGTGATGATCAGCCGCTCGGGCGGGGCTTCGCCAGCCAGGAGTCCGCAGCGCGGCGGCAGCCCCTCTTTCTCCCGTACGTCCACGTCGCTCCGCTCGTAGATGCCCCGCGGCCGAAACATTTCCTGAAGCAGCCCGACGATGAGGGGCTTCCAGCGCTCGATGCCCATGGTGAGGGACTGGAGGACCAGGAACTCGTTGTAGCGGTCCACGATCAGGCCGGGCAGCCCGTCGCTCTCGGCGAAGACCAGCCGATAGGCGGTGGTCTGCACGGCCAAGCCCAGGGCCTGACGGGCCTGGGCCGCCCGCTCCAGACGCCGGTGCCAAAACGCCCTATCCACCTCCTCCTGGGGGTCCCAGGTGAGCAGGCGGGCCAGGATCTGGGAGCGGCGGTTGAGGTAGCCCCGGGCAAGCCACTCGCCTCCGGAAGTGAAGATCTCCACTGGGCCCCCATCGGCTACTGGACCCTCCAGGTGCCCCATGGCTCCGGAGAACACCCAAGGGTGATGGCGGCGGACCGCTCGGTCGTGTCCTGGCTTGAGATAGAGGCGGGCGGTCGCGCGCGGGAATCCCATGCCATGCTCCTGAGGATAGGATCTATTGCAGAATTATTTTCGACCTCTTTGAGGGTCATGGCATAGGCCGGCACGTCGGCCCAACAGAGGCAAGGGGCGGGCGGGTGGTTCCCATGGGCGGCGCTGATCCAGCCAGGCCAGTTTCTGAGCGCGCGACGGGATCCTCTGGCCGGACTCCGTGACCGAGGAGCGCGCCCGGCCCTAGGATGATAGAGCGGGTCACCCAGTGGGATCCCGAGTTCGGCGTGTTTGAGGGGGTGAATCCGTTCGCTCAGTGCCTCTCAAAGGGGGAGCCGCGAGGGCAGGTGGAGCAGATCCTCGAGGCCGTGTGGGGGACCCTGTGGATCTCCCCGGATCTCCAGCAGTTCCTGGAGCCCTCCCTGCGTAGGGGGTTGCTGTGGCAGGTGATGTTCCCGGAAGCTGGGGAGATCCTTGCTCTGATCGTGCAGGGGCTCCAGCGTCTGATCGGGCCGCTCACCGGGTTCGTCTGGGTGATGGGGGGGCGGTTCGCCGGATTGAAACATCCGCCCGCTCTGGCCGGAGCGCTGTTCAGGATCGGCAGGTCATGGTTGTTGGGGGAGCTGCGCCCGTTGCGCCGACGCCGTGAAACATGAGGGTAGGGGAAGCTCTTCCCCTCCGGATCAGAGGAGGCTCTCCAGGCGAGACCCCGGGTTCAGGAGGGGTGGGAGCCTGTCCGGGGTTTCTCCTCTTCCTCCAGCCATGCGTCGATGGCGGCGCGCAGGGCCAACAGGGTCTCCCGGCGGGCCGCCCGCAGGTGCTGCCAGAATCCCTCTGGGAGCATCGCCTTCATGGCTTCCTAGAGCTCACGGGCCGCTGCGCGCATGTGGGTCCAAGCCTCTTCTGGCCATCGCGACCGAGTCTCTGCCATGGAATCCCCCCTTCCTTCAGCAAGCGCAATGTCATAGTGCTCTCAAGCCCATGATATCACGAACCGCGTCCGCTAGGGGGGCGATTCGGTTCACCTTCGGCGGGTTTGGGGCCCTCGAAAGCTTGGCGATGGACAGCACGCAGGCGTCGGGGGGAAACCCGGGCGTAGCGGCGGGTCGTGGTGGGGGAAGCGTGGCCCAGGAGGTCCTGAACTGCGGCCAGGTCTCCGGTGGCTTCCAGGACGCGCGTAGCGAAGTAGTGACGGAACTGATGGGGCGTGAGGGGTTCCTCCAGCCCGGCCTCCCGGGCCAGGGTGGCCAAGGCGCGGCGGACCCCTTCGGGGGTCAGGGGGCGGACGCCGGCACCGGCCCCTTTGTCGTGGCGTGCGAAGAGGGGGAGGTGATCTCGGCCTTTCCCGCGGGCTCCCACGTCGCGGGTTTGCAGGTAAGCCTGGAGGGCGCGGGCAGCCGCCTCGTCTAAAAAGGCGAGGCGCTCTTTTCCCCCCTTGCCGTGGCGGATCCAGAGGATTCCCTGGGCGGGGTCGAAATCTCTCCGTTGCAGTGCCACCAGCTCGCCGACCCGGATCCCGCTGCTGCGCAGGACCAACAGGAGGGCCAGGTCCCGGAGGCGGCGGAGTTCATGTCGTGGGAAACGGGAGGGTGGGCGGGCGCGGGCGGCATGGAGCAGGGCTTGCAGGAATTCCTCCCGAGGCAGGCGGGGCAGGGGAGGAGTCGATCGCCCGCGCTGGGCATGCAGCTCCCGGACCAGGCGTCGTGCCTGCTCGGCAGGCAGTGTCCACAGCCCCTCATCGAGGAGGAAGTTGACCCAGCTGACCAGCGCAGCCAGGTAAGTCTGGCGGGTAGCTGTTGGCAGCATCCGCCCCTCCCGGCGGTAGCGGTCTTCCAAGTAAGGGATGAAATCTCGCACGTGGGCGGGATCCAATGCCTCGGGCGTCTGGTGTTCTGGATCCAGCTCGAGCTCGGCGAGGTATTCCATGAAGCGCTGGAGGGCGCTCCGGTAAGTCTGGATGGTCCGGGGGCGCCGGCCGTAGCGGGTGGCCAGGGCTTCCAGGAAAATCGAAACCGTCCTTTGCAGCTTCGGCGCCTCGGTCATCAGCAGCTCCTTTTCTCCTGGGCTGTCGCTCTCCGAGGAGGCCTCGTCGAATTCTTAGTTCCACATTCTACTTGGGAGAGGAACTGCGAACAGCCAGCTCCAGAGGGCTCATCCCCCACCCGGGCTCCGCCCGTTCCCACCGCCTCAGGCCGACGCAGCGCGCCCGCGCTGGCCTCCGATCCCGTGCGTCCCTCTCGATATTAACGACCCGTTGACCTCCGCTGCCTTCGACCGCTTGAAAGCACGCTAAGGGTTCGTGTTGCGCGCATCCGCTCTCTCCGCAATAGTACACGAAGCATCACGGATGGATCTCCTCGGCACTGCTCGCCCTGGATGGGAGATGGCCAGCCGCCACCGCCCGAGGCCCTGGGTGCGGCCGTCGGGCAGTCCCTCGTCGGGGCCTAGCATGCCAGGAGGCACCTGATCGCCGTTCTATCTCTTGGGGCCGAGGGGGCGTGTTCCGAAAGGCGGCGCGGCCGCGTCGGACAGCGATGCGCCAGGCGTGGAGCCGTGGGATGCGCGGAGGGGCGGCGTGAAAGGCGCCCGGCCCTAAGGTGGCGATCGCAGTCGGGCGTCCGGGGTGGGCAGCCCGGGGGGCCTGGCCGATGTGGGGTTCATCGTTGGGCGGATGATACGCCTGGGTGTGCGTTGGGGTGGCTGAGTCGGTGGGGGACCTGTGGGGATCGGATTGCTCGCTGTGTTCGTTCTGCCCAGTGATGAGGTCTTCCTCTCCTTTTCCTAACTTGCGTCCGAACTTCGCGAACCTCAGGCGAAGATTGACATGTGCTGCGGGCCATGGTAAGATGAAGCAAACGTTATGAATTTGGTCCTTAGAGTTCATATCCATCCGATCGGCCATGGACTCACTGCTTGGCCAATGGGAAAACCCCGAGGTTCTTTTGAGGCCTCGAGAAGCAGCCCGGCTTTTAGGGGTGACAGAGCGTTGTCTGAGAAGATGGGCGCATGAGGGTCGGATCCGGGCCGTTCAGACGCCGGGTGGGCGCTATCGTTATCCGATCAGTTCGGTGCTGCAACGTCTGGGTTCCTCTTCTCAACAGCCTCCTGAGCGCACTTCTGCGCTTTACGCGCGTGCCTCCCGTCGCCGCGAGGTTGAGCGTCAGCTGCGTGTTTTGCGGAGGGCTGCCCAAGAGATCGGCTATTCTGTTCTCTATGAGGACTATGATCTTCGGGGCGGGGATCAGATCGGAGAGGGGTTGCAGCGCCTGATCCTTCTCGCGCGTCGGGGGCTCTTTCGGGTGGTGATGGTGACTTCTTACAGTCGTGTGAGCTGGCTGGGGGTTGTGGATCCCCGTTTCCTTCATTTGGTGTTCGCCCTGATGGGCGTGCAGCTCGTGGTGATAGATCCCTTCAAGGAGCCCAGTTCCTCGGCGGAGTTGTTGCTGGACTTCATCGAAATCCATGAGCGGATCGCTGAGTCTCTGCGATCAGACGCCCGGAAGATGAACCGGGAAATTCTACATGCGCTGCGGAGCCTCCAGCGCCGGCATCGGATTCGGTGGGAGGAGGAGTAGGGCGGCCTTCGCGCGCCTCCGAAGATTTTCTTAATGTATCTTAAACAAATCAAAAGCGGTGCCGAACATCGGCCTCCGTCCGATCGCCCTCCCCTCTGGGAGCTTGGCCCCACAGTTTCACCGCGCCGGTTCAATGTTTCAATCCCAGTTTCAATCCCACGCTGGTTCGATTGAGGCCCCGCAGCATCCCGGCCCGGGTGGTGCGGTCGGGATACGTTTCAATCCCACGCTGGTTCGATTGAGGC
>JAGHYO010000182.1 GCA_017743605.1 Thermoflexus sp.
CCCGGGGGCCCTCCCCGGCGGAGGCACCCCGCTCCCGCCGCCCATCCCAGTGGGCCGCCTCGCCTATGCCCTCTATGATCCGAAGCTGGGAACCTATGTCCTCTACGTCATCGAGGCCAGCGGACGAGGGTTCCGGGTGGCGGTGGGCGCCGATCAGCCCGCCTGGCAGCCGGGCGGCCAGCGGCTGGCCTACCGAATCGCTGGGGTGGGACTGTTCCTCCGGGACCTGGAGAGCGGGGAGACTGTGCAGATCGCCGGACCTGGGGCCGCATGGCCCACCTGGGCCCCGGACGGCCAGCAACTGGCTTTCACGGACGGAACCGGTGGGATCCGGATGCTGAACCTCCAGGAGCCCGGCCAAGCCCAGCGGATCGCGACCGGACAGTTCCCCGCCTGGAGCGCTCCAGGGACGCTGGCGTGGACCGGCTGCGCGGCGGGCGGGTGTGGGCTGTGGCTGCTGCCTTCAGGGGCGAGCGCCCCCGTTCGCCTGAGCCAGCATCCCAACGACCTCCAGGCCGCCTGGGCGCCCGACGGCTCCGCCCTGGTTTACACCACAGACATCCAGGGGAGTTGGGACCTCGTGGTCGTCACCACCGGGGGCTTCTTCCGGGCGCTCACTTCAGGAGGCAGACGGGAAATCGGCCCCGCCTGGTCCCCGGACGGGGGCTGGATCGCTTATCTCTCAGACGCCGATGGCCGCTGGGGCGTGTATCTGATCCCGGCTGCCGGCGGCGCCCCTCGCAAGATCCTGGACCTGGGAGACCGTCTCCCCGATCCGTTGAGCCAGCGGGTGGCCTGGGGGCCATAGCACGACCACCACGCTGGTGCGAGCTCCTCGTCTTAGCGATCATCGCCGTGTCTTCTGCAGCAGAACGGCGATGGCCCCCCAAGCATTTGAAACGTAGGCCGAGGACTTCCGAGCCCTTTGCGCCCGGTTCGCCCACCCCTTTGCCCGCAGCCAACCCCAAAAGCAGACCGCCGTATACCGGCAGGCTCCGTCGCCCCCCATCCCCCGCCAGAACGGGCGACAAGTCCCCGCAGCGATGGGCGATGCGACACCCGACCGCGCCCAGCGGCTCCCGCATCGGGCCCCCCGGGATGCAGATGCCGCTCGGGAGGAACCGGTCCGTCCGGTCGTGGAGACCCTGAGCCACCCCGAGGGCTTCGCGACCGCAGACCATACCGGCTCGTCGAAACAGGTCACCCAACCGGTAGCACTCAAGCGCCCACACACCGGCACGGTCGGCCAGGAGACCCGCCGTCCGGTCGGGGTCTTTCGGGTCTGCGTCACTTCCCGGGGACGGACCTTCCCGGACCGCCGGCCCGATCGGCTCCGGGAACGGCGTGACGATCCCCAGGGGCGTCGGGAGGCCCAAGTGCCCGAGGAGGTGGAGTTTTGGACCCCACCGGAATCGGCCACCGAGATGCGGATCCACTGCGCGGGGCCGCGAGGGATGAAGGCGATGAGGACTCGGCCGAGTTCCGAGAGGTCGTCCGGGCACAGCAAGGTGCAGCGCCGGGCTGGGGGTCTCGGCTGACACCCCGGTATGGATGGGACGGCCTGCCGATGAGCCTGGCCTGCCCGAGAGCGGTGGCCCGGTGTGCCCGCCATCCGGCTGGGGGGCAGGGGCTCCGTCTCTCAGCAGTGTAGCCCCTGTGGGGGCGGCCTGGCCGGAGCGGCCGTGGGGGCGGCTGACCGTGGCCGAGGGGGAGAAGGGGCCCCCGTGCCTACGAGTGGGCCCGTGGTCGGGTCGTGGAGAGCCGAGATGGTCGGCCGGTTCCGGAGGCCTGGGGGCTGGCCTGCCAGTCGCTCGACCGTCTGGCGGTGCCTCTCCGCAATGGTGGAGCGGATCTACAGCCCGCCAGGGGAAGAGGAACGGGTGTGGATCGGGGCCCTCAAGCGGGTGGCATCGGGGACGCCCTGTCGCGCCGCGCTCCTGCAGCTGCCGCTCGCAGAATGCTGCCTCAACGCCCTGTGATGGGCTGGTTAAGTCTTTTTGCGTAGGGATTGAGAGAGAATGCGAAGGAGTGGGCCATGGTCTGGGGGAAGGCCCACGGATCTGGATTGGGCCGACGCCCGGCAAGAGGGAATAGACCCCGCGCCGCGTTCGGTGTGCCAGTGCGCCGTCCGGCTCGCCCCGCGAGGGAGCGCGGGATCGAGGCCGGAGCGGTGCATCCCCTCATCGTAGGACACGCCCCCGTCCGATGCTTCCAGGAATCCGATCCTCCTGGCCGAGATCGGGATGGAAGAAAGTCGAGAGATGGAGGCCGGAGGCTTCTTCAGCGGTTCCCGGCGGTTTCAAGCAGCCCGGCCCAGCGCCGGAGGGCGCGTTCCAGATCCTGGGGCCAGGTGGGCCGGCGGGGGATGCGAAGGGCCCCGTCGGCGATCCAGCCGCCCAGCTCCCGCGCGATCCCATCGGCCCCGGCCGGGGCCGGCCGCAGGACCAGGGTCCGCCCTTCCACGTGGATCCGTTCGATCCCCGCTCGGGCGGCCAGGATCTTGAAGCGCAGCTGCTGGAGCAGGTTGCGGGCCTCCTCCGGGGGCGGGCCGAACCGATCCTCCAGCTCCCAGGCCATCTCCGCCACCCCCTCCAGGGTCTGGATCGCCGCCATGCGACGGTAGAGCTGCAGCCGCAGGGCGGGGTCGGGGACATAACCCTCCGGCAGGCCGATGGGCCAGGGGAGGTTCAGGGTCACGCCCTCTGGAGCCGGCGGCAGCTTGCCCTCCCGCTCCGCCCGCAGCTCGGCGATGGCCCGGTTCAGCATCTTCATATAGAGGTCGAAGCCCACGGCGGCGATGTGTCCGTGCTGGCGGGTCCCCAGGATCTCCCCCGCGCCCCGCGCCTCCAGGTCCCGCATGGCCAGCTGGAACCCGCCGCCCAGCCCGGGGATCTCGTAGATGGCCATCAGGCGTTCCCGGGCCTCTGCGGTGAGCGGGACCTTCGGATCATACAGGAAGTAGGCGTAGCCTTGCAGCACGCTGCGGCCCACCCGCCCCCGCAGCTGGTAGAGCGGGGCCACGCCGAACAGGTCCGCCCGGATCACGATCATCGTGTTGGCGTTGGGGATGTCCAGGCCGCTGCTGACGATGTCTGTGGCCACCAGCACGTCGATCTCCCCCCGGGTGAAGGCCATCATGGTCTTCTCCAGCTGCCGGGGCGGCATCTGGCCGTGGGCCATGTCGAAGCGGGCCCCCGGCACCAAGGCCTGGAGCCGCTCCTTCCAGGCTTCCAGGCCGTGCACTCGGTTGTACACCACGAAGACCTGCCCCCCGCGGTCCAGCTCCCGCATGATGGCGGACCGCACCAGCCGGTCGTCGTAAGGCCCCACGTAGACCTGAACGGGCAGTCGCTCCTCGGGCGGCGTCTGGATCAAGCTGATGTCCCGCAGCCCGCTCAGGGCCAGATAGAGGGTGCGGGGGATGGGCGTGGCCGTGAGGGTCAGCACGTCCACTTCCGCCCGCAGCCGCTTGAAATGCTCCTTGTGCATCACCCCGAAGCGCTGCTCCTCATCGATGATCACCAGCCCCAGGTCCTTGAACGCCACATCGGGCTGGAGCAGGCGATGGGTGCCGATGAGGATGTCGATCTCCCCCTCCCGGAGCCGGCGCAGGATCTCCGCCTGCTCCAGGGGGGAGCGCAGTCGGGTGAGGACCTCCACCACCACCGGGAAGGGGGCCAGGCGGGCGCGGAAGGTCTCGTAGTGCTGGTGGGCCAGGATGGTGGTCGGCGCCAGCAGGGCCACCTGCTTGCAGTCCATCACCGCCTTGAAGGCCGCCCGCAGGGCCACCTCGGTCTTCCCGAAGCCAGCGTCCCCGCAGAGCAGGCGGTCCATGGGCCGCGGCCGCTCCATGTCCGCCTTGACCTCCTCGATGGCCCGCAGTTGGTCCTCCGTTTCAACGAAGGGGAAGGAGGCCTCCAGCTCCCGCTGCCAGGGCGTGTCCGGCGAGAAGGCGTGGCCCTGGGCCACCTCCCGCTGGGCGTAAAGCGCCAGCAGCTCCCGGGCCACCTCGGCCGCCGCTTGCCGGGCCCGCGCCCGCGCCTGGGCCCACTCCCCGCTCCCCAGGGGATGGATCTCGGGCGGCTGATCCGTCGGCCCGACATACTGGCTGACCCGATCCGCCTGATCCACCGGCACATACAGCCGGTCGTTGCCGGCATAACGCACCACCAGATACTCCCGATCCACCCCATCCAGGTTCAGGCGGACTAAGCCCTCGAAGATCCCGATCCCGAAATCCTCGTGGACCACGTAGTCGCCCGCCTGTAGCTCTCGGATCCACTCAGGGGGCGGGCCCCGTCGCGCGCGGCGACGCCAGGGGAGGGGGCGGAGCGCCCCGAAGAGCTCCGCGTCGGTGAGCAGGGCGAGGCGGCGGCCGTCTTTGGAGCGGAAGAGGAAGCCGCTGCTCAGCGCCCCGCTCAGGAAGTAGATCCGCCGGGGAAGCGGCGGCGTCTCCAGGGAGGAGACCATCTGGGCGGCCTCCCGCAGGCCCGGGGCGTGGTCGGCCCATACCGCCGCCAGGCGGCCCGCCTGGCGGCTCACGATCACCACGGCCTCCCGGAGCTGCAGGCGCCGGGCGAAATCCTCGACCATGCGCTGGATCTGCCCGCCGAAACGCGGCGGGGCCTCGAAGGGCAGCGCTGGAGATCCTCCCTCCTCCGGGAGCGCGGCGATCCGGAGGATCGGACGCCGGCGCAGGGCGCTCTCCCATTGCGTGGAGTCCACCAGGGGGTCCGGGTAATCGGAGGGGAGGAACCCCGCGCTCTCCCCGCGGGCCCGCAGCGCCTGGGCCTCCTCCTCCACCTCCTCCCACGCCTCCTGGATCTCCGCCTCGTCCAGGAGGATCACCCGTCCGTCCTCTGGGAGGTAGGCAAGGGGGCTTGTCGCATCCCCGTAGAAGTAGGGGAGGTAGAACTCGAGGGTCGGGAAGGGCGCGCCCTGAGCCAGGGCCTGGCGCTCCCGCTCCAGGGCTTCCTGCTCCGTTGCGGCCTCGGTCGCCGGCTCCCAGGTCGCCAGCCGGGCGGCCGCCGTGGGCCCATAGCCAGGCAGCGCCTCCCGGGCCGCGAAGATCCGCGCCTGCGCCACCGGCCGCAGGGTCCGCTGGGTGGACGGATCAAAGGCGCGCATGCTGAGGATGCGATCGGCCTCCCATTCGATCCGCACCG